>JASHVF010000137.1 GCA_030039615.1 Gammaproteobacteria bacterium
CGGCGCCACCAGCAGCGCCACCGGCGCGAGCCCGGCGGCGGCGCCGACGCCCGCCACGCCGGCGCAGCGCGCCGCCTTCATCAGCCAGGTATGGCCGCAGGCCAGAGAGGCCGCCCAGCAGCTCGGCGTGCATCCGCTCGGACTCGTGGCGCAGGCGGCGCTCGAGAGCAACTGGGGCCAGAGCATGCCGCGCGACGCGAACGGCGCCAGCAGCAACAATCTCTTCGGCATCAAGGCCGGCAGCAGCTGGGACGGCCCCGCGGTGAGTGCGCGCACCCAGGAGTATTCGGGCGGCACGGCGAGCGCCAGCAGCGCCAGCTTCCGCGCCTACGGCAGTACCGCCGACAGCTTCAAGGATTATGTGGCGCTGCTGAGCGGCAATCCGCGCTTCAGCGCGGCGCTCGGCAGCAGTGCCGGCGTCGGCGCCTTCGCCGGCGCGCTGCAGCGTGCCGGCTATGCGACCGACCCGCATTATGCCAGCAAGGTGACCGCCACCGCCGGCGAGGTGGTCGCAACGCTCGCCCGCGGCCTCGCCGCGAGCAGCAACGCACCCCTAAAGTTTGCCGACACGCTGCCGATGACCTCCGTGTCTCGGACGACTCCTGGGGAGGAGTTAGGCCATGGCTGACATTCTGTCCACCGGTGTGTCCGGGCTGCTCGCTTTTCAGCAGGCGCTCGACGTCACCAGCAACAACATCGCCAATGCCGCGACTCCCGGCTACAGCGTCGAGAACATCGAGCTGACGCCCGCGCCGGGACAGGACACCGCCGGCGGCTACGTCGGCAGCGGCGTCGAGGTCGAGGGCATCACGCGCTCCTACAACGAGCTGCTCGCCGCGCAGGTGCGCAGCTCCGAGTCGAGCTACTCGAGCTACAACACGCTCGCCACGCAGGCCGGCCAGATCGACGACATGCTGAGCGACTCGAACACCGGACTCACCGCGACGCTCACCAATTTCATCGACGCCCTGCAGACCCTCTCCACCTCGCCCTCCTCGACCGCCTCGCGCCAGGCGCTGCTGTCGCAGGCCCAGGCGCTGGTGCAGCAGATCAACTCCTACAGCTCGCAGATCAGCACCTACGGCTCGCAGCTCGAGCAGCAGATCGGCAGCGACGTCACCGAGGTGAACTCGCTGGCGAGCAACATCGCCACCCTCAATACCCAGATCGCCGGCGATCTCGCCGGCGGGCAGACGCCCAACGAGCTCGAGGACCAGCGCGACAACCTCATCAACGAGCTCAGCCAGTACGTGACCGTCAACACCTCCACCGAGTCCGACGGCTCCATGGACGTGTACATCGGCAGCGGCCAGGCGCTGGTCACGGGCGGCACCGCACAGCAGCTGACCACCATTCCCAACCAGTACAACCCCTCCGAATACGACATCGGCGTGACGAGTGCCGGCGGCACCACGGATGTGACCTCCGAGATCAGCGGCGGCGACCTGGGGGGACTGCTGGCGGCGCGCACCCAGGTGCTCGACCCCGCGCAGAACGCCCTCGGCCTCATCAGCGTCGGACTCGCCAGCATCATGAACCAGCAGCAGGCCTCCGGCATGGACCTCACCGGCTCGCAGGGCCAGGCGATGTTCTCGGTCGGGCCCGTGCAGGTCGAGCCGAGCAGCAACAACACCGGCAGCGCCACGGTGAGCGCCAGCATCAGCGACCTGAGCTCGCTCACCGCCGACGACTACGAGCTGAGCTACCAGGGCGGCGCCTGGCAGCTCGAGGACGTGACCAGCGGCCAGAGCGTGCCGCTCACCGGCTCCGGCACCGCCGCCAGCCCGTTCCAGGCGGCCGGGCTCTCGATCATCGTGAGCGGCAACCCGGCGAGCGGCGACAGCTACCTCATCCAGCCGACCGAGGCCGCGCCCGCGGGCCTGGCGTTGCTGCTCACCAACCCCAACCAGATCGCCGCCGCCTCGCTGGCGCAGACCGCGGCGAGCTCCACCAACACCGGCAGCGGCACGATCTCGGCGGCCAGCATCACCGACCCCGCCGACTGGCAGCCGGACACCTACACGATCAGCTTCACCAGCGCGACGCAGTACCAGGTCACCAACAGCGAGGGCGACGTCGTCGTCCCGCCCACGACCTACACCAGCGGGCAGCCGATCTCCTTCGACGGCGCCCAGGTGACGGTGAGCGGCGCACCGGCGGCCGGCGACAGCTTCACGGTCGCGAGCAGCACCTCGGCCGACAGCGGCGACAACAGCAACGTGCTGGCGATGATCAGCGCGCTCTCGGCCAACACGCTCGCCGGCGGCACCACCTCGCTCACCAGCGCGGCCAACGACCTGGTCACCCAGGTCGGCGTCACGACCCAGCAGGCGCAGTCGAACGCCACGGCGCAGCAGTCCGTGAACCAGGACGCCACGACCGCGCTCAGCAACGTCTCGGGCGTCAACCTCGACGCCGAAGCCGCGCAGATGCTGCAGTACCAGCAGGCCTACCAGGCGATGGCGCAGGTCATCACGGCCTCGGGGCAGATGTTCACTTCGCTCATGACCGCGATCACCGACGGCTGAACACCATCATGACCATCTCCACGCTCACCTTTCAGACCAATGCGCTGGCGCAGATGGAGGCGCTCGAGACCGAGCTCACGCAGACGCAGGACGAGCTCTCGACCGGCAGCCAGCTGCCGAACGCCGCCGCCAACCCCACCGCCACCTCGCAGGTCAACGAGCTCAACATGACGCTGTCGGCCTCGCAGCAGTACGTGAGCAACGGCACCGCCGCGACCTCGAGCCTGACGCTCGAGCAGAGCGCGCTCACCAGCGCCACCAACGCGCTGCAGAGCGCGCGCGACCTGGCGGTGGAAGCCAACGACTCCTCGTTGAACTCCACCGACCTCACCGACATCGCCCAGCAGCTCGAGCAGCTGCAGCAGACGCTGCTCGGCGCCGCCAACAGCACCGACGCCTCCGGCAATTACCTGTTCTCCGGCACGGCGAGCGGCACGCAGCCCTTCGTGCAGTCCGGCAGCGGCGTCTCCTACCAGGGCGACAGCCAGGTGAACCAGGTGCAGATCAGCTCCGACCAGAGCATCTCCGCCGGCGATGCCGGCAGCTCCGTCTTCATGAACATCCCGGCCGGCAACGGCACCTTCACCACCGCCGCGGGAGCTGCCAACACCGGCACCGGCTCGATCGACACCGGCAGCGTCACCGACCCGGCCGACTGGGTGCCGGATACCTACACCATCACCTTCACCAGCCCGACGCAGTACGAGGTCACCGACAGCGAGGGCAACGTCGTCGTGCAGCCCACGACCTATACGAGCGGCGACGACATCAGCTTCAACGGCATCGAGGTGGCGGTGAGCGGCACCCCCGACACCGGCGACACCTTCACCGTGGCCCCGGCCGGCCAGGCGAGCGTCTTCAGCACCATCGGCAACCTCATCAGCACGCTCAATTCCTCGAGCACGCTCAGCAGCGGCCAGGTCACCACGCAGGTCGGCACGGCCATCCAGCAGATCGACAATGCGCTCGACAACCTCGACGACGTGCAGGCCTCGGTCGGCGGGCGGCTCAATTCGGTCAGCACCGCGGGCGATGCCGCCCAGACGCAGCAGACGCAGCTGCAGCAGAACATCTCGACGCTCTCCAGCACCGACTATGCGGCGGCCACCACGCAGCTGAGCACCGAGGAGCTGGCGCTGCAGGCGGCGCAGGAATCCTACGCTTCCATCGAGAAGCTCTCGCTCTTCAACTATGTCGACTGACGCCGCGCGCGCCGAGCTCGAAGCGGCGGCGCGCCTCTACTGCGCCGGCCGCTACCTCGAGGCGCTCGAGGCGGCGAGCGTCGCGGTGCGCGCGCAGCCGCGCGACCCGGCGGTGTGGAATGTCGGCGGCGGCGCCGCCTTCGCGCTCGGCCTGATCGCCGAGGCGGAGAAGTTCTGGAATGCCGCCATCTCGCTCAAACCCGACTACGTGCAGGCGCACGCCAATCTCGGCGTGCTGTACTACCGCAACGGCGCGCTGGATGCCGCCGCGCGCCATTTCGGCTGCGCGCTGGCGCTGACGCCCGGGGACGCCGGGGCGCTCAACAACCTCGGCGCCGTGCTCACGCAGCTCGGCCGGCTCGCCGAGGCCGAGGGGCTGCTGCGGCGGGCCGCGGCGCTCGAGCCCGGCAATGCCGACGTCCACAGCAACCTCGGCCAGGCGCTGATCCAGCGCGGCTGCTTCGAGGAAGCGCGCCTCGAGCTCGACCGCGCGCTCACGCTGCGGCCGCAGTTTCCCGAGGCGCTGGTGAGCCGCGGGCGCCTCAGCATGGAAGCCGGCGAGCACGCCGCCGCGATCGAGCTGTTCGACGCCGCGATCGCCGCCCGCCCGGACTGCGCCGAGGCGCACCAGAACCGCAGCCTCATCAGCCGCGCCGCACGCGGCGCCCCCTGGGTCGCGCGCCTCGAGGCCGCCTATGCACGGCGCGCGCAGCTCGCACCGCGGGCGGCGGTGGCACTCAATTTCGCCATGGCCAAGGTGCGCGAGGATCTCGGCGAGTACGACGGCGCCTTCAGCGCCTACGCCGAAGGCAACCGCCTGCGCTTCGCGCTGCACCCCTTCGATGAGGCCGCGGAGGAGCGCTGGGTGGCCGCCGTGGTCGCCGGCTTCGGCCGCGAGCTGTGTGCCGAAGCCGCGGCGTCGCGCGGCGCGCCGGCCGCCGCCGCCGCGCGCACGCCGATCTTCGTGATCGGCATGCCGCGCTCCGGCACCACTCTGATCGAGCAGGTGCTCGCGAGTCATCCGCAGATCCTCGGCGCCGGGGAGCTGCGCCTGGTGGGGGAGCTCCTCGGGCAGCTGCCGGCGGCGCCGCCCGCGGCCGAGGCGCGCCCGGCGCTCCTCGCGCGGCTCGCGGCGCTCGGACGGGAGTACCGCGAGCGCGTCTGGGGCGCGGACGTCGAGCAGCGCTTCGTGGTCGACAAGATGCCGGGCAACTACCGTTATCTGGGACTCCTGGCGCTGATGCTGCCCGAGGCGCGCATCATCCACGTGCGCCGCGATCCGCTCGACACCTGCCTCTCATGCTATGCGACGCCCTTCAGCGAGGGCCACGACTACGCGAGCGACCTGGGGACGCTCGCGCGGCAATACCTGCGCTATGAGCAGCTCATGCAGCACTGGGCGGCGGTGCTGCCCGCCGGGCGCATCCTCGAGGTGCGCTACGAGGAGCTGATCCGGGATCTCGAGGGCCAGGCGCGCCGCATGCTCTCGCACGTCGGCGTGCCGTGGGACGCGCGTTGCCTGCAGTTCCACCGCACGCAGCGCCCGGTGCGCACCGCGAGCCTCGCGCAGGTGCGCCAGCCCCTCTATTCGGGCTCGATCGCGCGCTGGAAGCGCTTCGAGCGGCACCTCGAGCCGCTGTGCGAGCTGCTGACGCCGGACGCCGGCGCCGCCGCCCCGCTGGCGGCTGTCGGCTAACGGAGACAGATACTGTGAACGACTCGGCAGTTTGTACGGGTGGGCCAGGAGGCATTCAAGTTCGGCCGCCCCGCACCGATACACAAGCTGTACGAGAAGCGGTCAAGGGCCGCTGCAGAGCGCGACGGACTGATGTCCGGCGTGTGAACCAACTTACGGAGTAGCACACATGTCATTAGTCCTCAACACCAACTACGGCTCCCTGCTCGCGCAGGACAGCCTCACGACCTCGGGCAACGAGCTCAACACCGCGTTGCAGCAGCTGTCCACGGGCCTGCGCATCAACTCGGCGGCCGACGACGCCGCCGGCTATGCCATCGTCCAGGGCATGACCTCGCAGATCAACGGCCTCGGGCAGGCTTCGCAGAACGCCAACGACGGCGTGTCGCTGACGCAGACTGCGCAGGGCTCGCTCACCGAGATCACCAACGACCTGCAGACGATGCGTGACCTGGCGGTCGAGTCGCTCAACGCGACCAACAGCTCCCAGGACCGCGCCGACCTCGACCAGCAGTTCCAGCAGCTCAGCCAGGACATCAACAGCGTCGCGCAGAGCGCCTCGTTCAACGGCGTGAACCTGCTCGACGGCTCGTTCCAGGGCGCGACCTTCCAGATCGGCGCCAACGTCGGCCAGACGATCTCCGTGTCGTCGGTTGCCAGCGCCGAGACCTCAGCGCTCGGCGCGGTGTACACCGACACCGCCGATGCGGGCACCTATACCGCGGCCGCTGTGACCGCGGGCGACAGCGGCACGATCACCATCACCGCTGCCGACGGCAAGACCTACACGACCGACCCGGTCACGCTCACCGGCACGGCCACGACCGACCTGGCGACCGTCGCCGCGGCGATCAACCAGCTGTCGTCCAACGACGGCGGCGTCATCGCCACGGTCAACACGGCCGGCACGGGCATCAACCTGAGCAGCGCCAGCGCGCTCGCCACGGGTGCCACGATCGGCGTGGCCTACACGCCGAGCGGCACGGAGACCGAGACGGCCGGCGACCTCGGCCTCGGCGCGACCTACAGCGCGGCCAACTTCGCAGCCAACACCAGCTACCTCAACACGGCGAGCGTGGACAGCGTCGACAGCTCCAACCTGGCGCTGGCGCAGATCGACTCCGCCCTGCAGCAGGTGGCCGCTTCGGGTGCGCAGCTCGGCGCGTATCAGAACCGGTTCCAGGCCGCCATCACCGGCCTGAGCACCGATTCGACCAACCTGCAGTCCGCCCGCAGCGGCATCGAGGATACGGACTACGCGTCAGCGACCTCACAGCTGTCGCAGGCCCAGATCCTGCAGCAGGCGAGCACGGCGATGGTGGCGCAGGCCAACACCATCCCGCAGAACATTCTGACGCTCCTGCAGAAGCTGCCCTAAGGTGGTGAACTACCAGTCGCTTGCACTGGTAATGCGGGGCGGGCGCCAACGGGCGCCCGCCCCGGTCCTTTTTTCTAGGGGAAGTTCATGAGCTCGATCAGCGGCGTGACCTCGTCCTCGGCGTCGACCGGCTCGACGGTGAGCTCCACCTCCGACGTCGCGCAGACGCAGCCGGTGGTGTCGGTCAAGAGCACCAGCTCCGCCGATGCCGCCGGCGGCTCGGTCATCGACGTCAGCAACCTGGTGTCCGAGCTGGTAGCCGCGACCGAGGACCCGCAGGAGACTTTGATCTCCAACCAGACCGAGCAGGTCACCAGCCAGATCTCCGCGCTCGGGACGCTCAAGGGCGCGCTCTCGACCTTCCAGGCGGCGCTCGGCTCGCTCGATACGCCGAGCTCCTTCCAGCTCGAGTCCGCCAACAGCAGCGACACCAGCGCCTTCACGGCCACCGCCAGCGGCAACGCCCCGGCAGGCACCTACAGCGTGGCGGTGTCGCAGCTCGCGACCGCGCAGCAGCTGCTGTCGGGCCCGCTCGGCAGCGGCGCGATCGGCACCGGCACGCTGTCGCTGTCGCTCGGCGGCAGCAGCTTCAGCGTGGCGATCGGCAGCAGCGACGACACGCTCTCGGACATCGCCTCCGCCATCAACTCGGCCTCCGGCAATCCCGGCATCACCGCCACGGTGCTCGAGGGCAGCAGCGGTCCGCAGCTGCTCCTGTCCTCATCGCTCACCGGCTCGGACAACACCATCCAGGTGAGCGAGACCGACAGCGGTGATGCGCTCGCCGCGCTCACCTACAGCAGCACCAATACCGCGAACTACACCCAGGAGTCGGGCGCGCAGGACGCCAAGTTCACCATCTCCGGCGTCGACTTCACCAGTGCCAGCAACACCGTCACCAGCGCCATGAGCGGCGTGACGCTGACGCTGCTTGGCACGACGCCCGCGGCCAGCACCAGCGGCAGCGGCGCGAGCAGCACCCCGGCGGCGACGCTCACGATCGCCAACGACACGACGGCGATCGCGAGCAACGTGCAGAGCTTCGTCACCGCCTACAACACGCTGCAGAGCACGCTGACGCAGCTCGGCGGCTACGACACCTCCACCGATACCGCCGGACCGATGATGGACGATGCGGCGCTCGAGGGCATCCAGAACCAGATCCAGCAGGCGCTCTACAGCATCGTCGACACCGGCTCCACGACCTACAACTCGCTCGCCAGCATCGGCATTACGACCAACAGCACCGGCGCCCTGAGCCTCAACACCTCGACGCTGACCGCGGCGCTCGACAGCAACTTCAGCGCCGTCAGCCAGCTGTTCAGCGGCAGCAGCGGCATCGCCAGCTCGCTCAACACCGACATCAACGACGCGCTCGGCGCGCAGGGCTCGATCACCACCGAGGGACAGACGCTCACCGCGCAGGAGAACTCCCTCACCCAGCAGAGCAACCAGCTGCAGACGCAGATGGCGGCGCTGTCGGCGAGCCTCACGCAGCAGTACGCCTCGCTCAACACGCTCTTGTCCTCGCTGCAGAGCACCTCCTCCTACCTCACCCAGGCGTTCGCCACGCTGCCGCAGGTGCAGTCGACGCAGGACGCCTGAGAGAGCGCCCCGCGCCGCCTTAAGTCACGCCGCCGGCGGCGGCCTCTGGCCGGCACTCAAGTTGCGCGGCGCGCAGCCGCTACAGGGACATCGACCCCGGAGCAGCCGAGGCAGCCCGTGAGCGGATTCGCGTACAACCCGAGAATGGCAGCGTACCGGAACACTCTGGTGCACGGTGGAGTGGCGAGCGCCGACCCGCATGCGCTGGTGCAGATGCTGCTCGATGCGGCGCTCGACCGCATGACCCAGGCCCGCGGTTGCATCGAGCGCGGCGAGCTCGCCAGCAAGGCGAAGCTGCTGCACAGCTGCGTCATCATCATCGCGGAGCTGCGCGGCAGTCTCGATCTCGTCAAGGGTGGCGCGCTGGCGCGCAACCTGCGCGACCTGTACGAGTACATGACCCGCCGTCTGCTGCTCGCCAACGTGCGCAGCGACCTCGGCTGCATCACCGAGGTGCAGAGCCTGCTCGGACAGATCCGCAGCGCCTGGGTGGCGATCGGACCGCAGGTCCGGACCGCCTGAAGGCTTGGCGCCGTGGCGCCGCTCGTGGCCCGCTCAGCGCGCGGCCGAGGCGCGCTGTGCCATCTCCGGGTCGAGCGGCACGCGGGCATCGAGCGTGGTGCCACGGCCCGGCACGCCGAACACCCGGAGCGCGCCGCCGAGCTGCGTCAGCCGCTCGGATGCCGACAGCAGGCCATAGCAGCCGGCCTTGCTGCGATCCCGGTCGCCGATGCCGACGCCGTCGTCGCTGACGCGCAGATGCGCCGCGCCGTCCTCAACCCACACGTGCACCTCGACGCGGCCGGCGCGTGCGTGGCGCACCACGTTGCTGAGCGCCTCCTGGAGCGTGCGGTAGAACGCGAGCGCACGGCGCGCGTCGAGCTCCGCGACGCCTGCACCGGCGCTGACCTCGATCGTGAGCCCGGCCTGTGCCGCGCACTCGCCGGCATGGCGCTGCATGGCATCGGCGAGGCCGAGCTCCTCGACCCCGGGCGGCTGCAGCTCGAAGGCGATGTGGCGCAGCTGCTCGAGACAGCGCCCGGCGAGCTCCTCGAGCACGCCGGCGTCCGTGCCGGCCGCCCGCAGCGACTCGATCTCGCCCTTGAGCGTGGTCAGATCCTGGCGCAGCGTGCCGTGCAGCCGGCGCGCCAGCGCGGCACGCTCCTCCTCGTGCACCCGCTCGAGCTGCTGGGCGAGCGCGCGGATACGGCCGTGGCGGGCGTCGAGCGCCGCGCGCCGCTGCAACTGCTCGGTCACGTCGACGTCGACACACAGGAAGCCGAGCAGCGCGCCGTCCGCGCCGCGCACCGCTGCCGCGCGCGACTTGACCGAGCGCAGCTCGCCGCCCGCGCGGCGATAGCGGAACTCGAGGTCGAACGCGGCTCCGCGGGTCAGCTCTTCCCAGGCATCGCTGACACGCTCGCGGTCGTCCGGATACACCGCCTCCCACCAGCCGTCGCCGCGCGCCTGCGCGGCGTCAAGTCCGGTGATGCCGAGCCAGGCGGGATTGGCGTAACTCAAGCCGCCGGCGGCGTCCATCAGCAGGATGCCGACCGGAGCGCCGTCGGCGAGCTGGCGGAAGCCGGCCGCGGCGGTGTGCTGTACCGAGCCGAAGCGCAGCTCGCTCTCGGCCCTGAGGCGCGCGCGCAGATCGGTCACGGTCTGGATACGGGAGGTCACGGGTCCGTTGCCGTCGCGCACCGCGACCACGCTCACCTCGACCGGAATCAGCGTGCCGTCACGATGCTGCAGCTGCGTTTGCAGCGTCGCCACGCCGTTCATATCCGCCGTGTGCTCGGCCACCAGGAGCGGCACGTGCGCGCCGGCGGGGTAGGCGCTGTTGGCCGCCTGCCCCTCGAGCTGTGCGGGCGTGCGGCCGACGAGCTGCGCGTAGGCGGGATTGACGGCGCGCAGCGTGGCGCTCGCAGGCTCGACGATGGCGATGCCGTGAGCGCTGTGCGTCGCGGCCTCGAGCCAGATGCGCTCGTGCCCCGGCGTGCCGGCCGCGGCGGGGAACAGCGTGCGCGGCGCCTCCGGCACGCGCGGCGTACTGTCGGCAGACGGCGACAGTCGGCTGTCCGGCGCCTGTTCCGGCGCCTCTTCGCTGGCGCATTCCCGCAATCGCCGCAGGGCCGCGGCGAGCGCAGCCGCAAGTTTCCAGCGCATCTCCCGCACATCCGGCCGCCAACGACGCGGCACACTGCCGTTCGCTCGAGGCTTTGTCAATGTGCGCAACGCCGCGCGAAATCGCCATGCGG
>JASHVF010000012.1 GCA_030039615.1 Gammaproteobacteria bacterium
CAGGCAACCTTGTCGGCGGCCGCGAGCGCGGCGGCCGGATCGGCCGGCAGATACAGCTGGTGGCCGTGCGCGGCCCGCCAGGCGCTCACGCGCCGCTCGCCGCCGTGCACGGCGATGGCGCGCGCCGCACGCGAGGCCTCCTCGAGCGCCGGCAGCACTATCTCGTCGGAGTAGGCGAAGCCGGTCTTCTCGCCGGCCAGCGCGCGCACCCCGACCCCCTGCTCGATGCTGGCGCTGCCGTCCTTGACGATGCCATCCTCGAGCGACCAGGACTCCTGGTGGACGAGCTGGAAATAGAGGTCGGCGAAATCCACCGAGTGCGTCAGCACCTGGCCGAATACCTTGTCGAGACGCGTGTCATCGAGCCCGCCTGGCCGCAGGATCAGCTCGCGGGCCAGCTCGAGGGGATCGCGCTGCGCGGTCTGCGGGGTGCTCATCGGCTCACCCCGCCGCCGAGCACGCGGTGAGTGAGCGCCGGGAAGCCCTCGCGCACGGCGCTCTGACGCGTCAGGTCCACCTCGGCCACGGCACAGCCGCGCCCGCGCGGCACACGCTGCAATACCCGCCCCCAGTAGTCGACGATCATGCTGTCTCCGTAGGTTTCGCGTCCGCTCGGGTGGATGCCGGACTGCGCCGGTGCGATCACATAACACAGGTTCTCGATGGCGCGCGCGCGCAGCAGCGTCTCCCAGTGGGCGCGTCCGGTCGGCGCGGTGAACGCCGACGGCACCGAGAGCAGCTGTGCCCCGGCGCCGCTCAGCTGCCGGTACAACTCCGGGAACCTCACGTCGTAGCACACCGACAATCCGAGGCGTCCCACCGGTGTGTCGAGCAGCGCCGGCTCCCTCCCCGGAGCCACGTTGGCCGACTCCCGGTAGCTCTCGGCACGGCCCGGAAGATCGACGTCGAACAGGTGGATCTTGTCGTAACGCGCGACGCGCGCCCCGTCCGCATCATAGACCAGCGAGGCCGCCGCCACCCGGCCGTCGGCGCCGCTGCGCAGCGGCGTGGTCCCCGCGACGATCCAGAGCTTGAGGCGCCGCGCGCACTCGCCGAGAAACGCCTGCACCGGTCCCTCGCCGTCGGTTTCCGCCACGGCGCGCTTATCGGCGTCCTTGAGGCCCATGAAGGAGAAGTTCTCCGGCAGCGCCGCGAGCCGGGCACCGCGCTGCGCCGCCTCGGCGAGCAGCGCCTCGGCCTGGGCCAGGTTGGCCGGGACATCGGGTCCCGAGGTCATCTGGATGGCGGCGATCTTCATGGTTGGGTAACCATGGGGTCATCCCACGTCCCGCGCAAGCGCAGCGCAGCGCGCTCGCGGTCGGTCCCCCCAAAGAGGTCGCGGAGCGACATCCAAAGCGCCGCCACCCGCGGGCCGGCAGGCAAGGCGCGCACGGCCGCCGGCAGGCGCTCTTCGCCTTTCAGCACCCACACACGGGCGTCGTAGTCGCGCGCCAGCAGCCCCACGCGGCCCTGCATCAGGATCTCGGTATCGCCGTCGAGATGCAGGTTCGAGGTGACCGCCTGGCCGGCGCTCAGGGTGAAATCGGCGCTGAGGCGCGCAAAGCGCAGCTCCGGCAGCCCCATCCCGGCCAACAGTCCCGGGACCGCCAGAAGCCCGAGCGGGCCCTCGGACGCGGCGCTGGCCGCGGCGCTGCGCGTCAGGCCGTCGGCGAGCTCGATGTGAATGCGGCCGCTCAGGCTCGCCAGCGACGGTCCGGCGGCTGCGGGCCAGCTGAGCGCGCCACTGGTGGCGGCGTGGGCGGCGTCGAGGTCGGCGCGGAACCCGAGACGCGTGAGCGTCGCGGCGGCGGCGGCGCTCTCGAGGCTGAAGCTCGCGCGACAGAGCTCCCCCCCACAGTCGACCGTGCCGCGCGCCTCGGCGCCGCCCCCGCGGAGAAGCAGGTCGTGCACCTCGAGGCCGTGAGCGCGTATCGCGAAGCTCGCCGTGAGTGTCCCGAGCGACCGCCCCTGCCATTCGAGGTCGGCGATCGAAAGCTCGAGCGCCGGACCGAGCGCCGCAGCCACTCCTGCGCCGAAGCCGTCCGCATCGCGCTGCGCCAGCTCGAGCCGCCCGAGGCGCACCGTCACCGGATGCGCGGCGTCGATGACCGCGGGAAAGCGCACCAGAGCGTCGAGCTCCGGCGACTCGAGGCGCAGCTGGTCGACCCCCGCGCCGGTCGCCGCGGCGACGCGCACCTGGGCAAAGCTGTGCTCGCCGGCCCGCAGCTCCCCCGCCGCCAGCTCGACGGACAGGGCCGGCCAGGCGGGGCTGCGCGCGAGCTCACGCCACAGTGCCACGTAGGCCGGAAGATCGAGCCGCTCGATACTCCCCTCGACCCGCACCTGCGCCGCCGCCGGCAGCGCCGGCATGGCGGCGGCCAGACCGACCGCGCCGCGCTCGATCTGCCACAGATCGCCGCTGCGCCGGACGGCCACTACCCCCCGCAGGCGCTCACCGAGCGCGATCCGCAGCTCCCCCGCGGCATCGCTGCCCTGCAGCTCGAGGTGCACGGGCAGCGCAGCGCCCGCGCTCTTGGCGAAGGGCTCGGGCAGAGCGCTCGCCACGCCGATGAGATTCGAGTCGGCGCGCACCCGCCAGCTCGAGCGCGCGCCGTTCGCGGCCGGCGAGAATCGCAGCTCCGCGCTCCACTCGGCGTTGCCCTCGAGCGCACCCTCTTCCCCGCCCATGCCGCCGGCCGCCGCGACCGCATCGCGGACCCTGAGGAGTCCCCGGCCCGAGAGCGCCAGCACCGCGGCGCCCTGCTCGCGCCGCTCGCTCACCTTGAGCGCGAGCGGGCCGCCGAGCCACTGCCCGGTGACCGTCGAGCGCTGCAGCTGCCCGTCGGCAAAGGCCAGCGTGCCGCGCAGCGCCTCGATCCCGGGAAGCCCTG
The DNA here is from genome assembly GCA_030039615.1 of Gammaproteobacteria bacterium. Taxonomy (GTDB): domain Bacteria; phylum Pseudomonadota; class Gammaproteobacteria; order Steroidobacterales; family Steroidobacteraceae; genus 13-2-20CM-66-19. Next base: position 2,892 of record JASHVF010000012.1, read on the forward strand.
CCACGGGGCGCAGACGCGCTCCATCGAGGAGCGCCGCGAGCCGCGTCGCGTAGCGCGGCGTGAGGTTGCCGGCTCGAGCGGGGGCGACGCGCCGCACTTCGAAGTCGACGAGCGTTGCGCCGGAGAGTCCGAGGTCGCCGAGTCCGGGGACGTCGGCGGCGAGCTGCGGGTGATCGCGCAGCCAGGAGAGTGCGTCCTGCGCAGGACCCTCGAGCCGGCCGGCGAGCCGCGTCAGGACGCCGTTGCGTGTGTCCCAGTCGGCGCGGGTCGCGCCGAGGCGCAGACCCTGCACGGCGGCGCCGGCAACGCGCGCCACGAGGTGCGCCCGCTGCCACTCGATGTGCGCATCGAGACCGTTCAGCTCCGGCCGGTCCGCGTCAGATGCGAGCGTCGCGCCGCGCAGCTCGAGCAAGCCGTGGAAATCCTGCTGCGCGCCGCTCCACGGCAGCGGCTGATCGAGCGGCCCGCGGGCCACGAGCTCGGCATGCTCGATGCGTCCCGCGGTCAGCGCGCCGGCGGCGCCGCCGAGCGCGGCGAGCGCGGGTGCGCCGATCAGCCGCCGCAGCAGCTCGACCGGCATCTCCGTCAGGTTCGCGTGGGCCTCGATACGCGCATGTGCGCCGCCATCCTCGCCGGTCAGGGTGGCCTCGAGCGCGAGGCGCGCGTCCGCGGCGCGAATCTCCAGCTGCCGGCTGCTGACGCGCCAGGCGCGGCCGTCGTCCGCGAGCTCGAGGTGCGCGTGCACGGCGAGTGCGCCGGAGTCGAAGCCGGGCTCGGCCGCGAGCGTCAGACGCGCATTCGCTGCGTGCAGCTCGGCGC
>JASHVF010000002.1 GCA_030039615.1 Gammaproteobacteria bacterium
CTGGTGGCGTGGAAGGAGTACGACGCCGGCTACATCAACCAGATCCGTGTCGGCGTCGGTGTCACCACCGCGATCGTGCCGGGTGGTCCGGCGGTCACCAACACGCCGCTCGGTCTGCTGCAGGGGGTCAACGACGACGACGTCGGCGGCGCGCGCGCCATCCTGCGCTGGCAGCCGCTGGAGAACCTCAGCGTCGATTTCGATTACACCGCCCAGACCGAGAGCTCGGACGGCTCCTCGCGCTGGACGCCACCGGGCATCACCGCGTTCAACGGCGGCCCGATCCCGCCGATCGAAGGTTGCGATCTGTGCAACACCGACGTGACGCAGAGCCCGTGGACCGACAACCTCAAGGTGTTCGGTGCCACCGCCAACTGGACCACCGCGGCCGGTGTGTTCACGGTAACCGACAATCAGTTCGACCGGCGTACCAGCTTCAACTTCGACTCGACTCCGATCCTGGTGTCGTTCGACGTACCGGTGCCGGCCGAGACCTTCGAGCCGCGCAACCGCGAAGCCAACAACGGTGAGTTTCGCTTTGCCAGCACCTTCGACTCGCCGGTCAACTTCGTCGCCGGCATCTACCGCGAGAGCTCCACCCAGGATCTGGCGGTCGACGTGATCACCACCAATTCACTCGGGCTGCCCACCGGTCCCTTCAGCACCTCCAACAGCGAGGACGCGCTCAATTTCCCGGGCGTCGGCGACACCTTCTTCGGCCGCACCGACCATCGCACCGACACCCAGTGGGCCGGCTTCGGCGAGGCGACCTGGAAGATCACCGACAACTGGACCGCGATCGGTGGCGTGCGCTACTTCACCGAGACGTTGAACGGTGTCCAGGTGCAGACCCATCCGTTCGGCGGTTTTCCGCCTGACCAGAATCTCGAGCCCATCTACGACCCGACCGAGAAGTTCGACAAGGTCACCTGGAAGGGCAACCTCAGCTACAAGTTCAACGAGGGACTGCTGGCCTACGGGCTGGTGTCGACCGGCTTCCGCAGCGGCGGCCTGAATGCGGTCAGCGAGCCCTTCGAGCCGATCCCCTCCGCGTACTCGCCCGACACGCTCACCAACTACGAGCTCGGCCTCAAGGGCCGCGCCTTCGAGGGCCTGTTCGACTACCAGCTGGACGTCTACCTCGAGCACTGGGACAACATGCAGGTGCAGCAGACCACGCCCGACGGCGCGTTCGTCTACCAGGGCAACGCCGGCACGGCGGAGGTCAAGGGCGTGGAGTTCGAGCTCACCGCCCGCCCCGTCAAGTACCTGACGACGACGCTCACCGGCTCCTGGCAGGATGCCTATCTCACCCAGGGCGCAACGGCGGCGCAGTACGCGCTCAACCCGACACTCGGCCTCACCGGCAACAAGATTCCGAACGTGCCGGACTTCCAGGCGAGCATCAACGTCGACTACACCCGGCCGATGGTCGGCAACTGGGAGCTGAGTCTCGGCACGGTCGTGACTTACCGCGGCTCGGTCGACTCGTACTTCTCGTCCAATTCGTTCAACGTGCCGCTGTCCTCCTACACGCTGTGGGACCTGCGCGCGGGCGTGATCAACGGACCGTGGACGGTGATGGCATTTGCGCGCAACGTGACCAACGAGCGTGCCGAGGTCTCGGCCATCAATTCCACCCAGGATCCGCACGCGCTGCTGACCGTGCAGCCGCTCACGGTCGGCGTGAATGTCAGCCGGAAGTTCTGAGGCCGCTGCAGATCCCGCGGGCCCGACGCCCGCATGAGCGCCGTGGAGATCAGCGCGCGCGAGAGCGGGCTGCATCGCGGCCTCGGCAGGACGCAGATCGTGATGATCGGGCTGGGAGGCGCGATCGGCACCGGCCTGTTCATGGGCAGCGGGCTGGCGATCGGTTACGCGGGGCCCGCCGTGATCGTGAGCTACGCACTCGCCGGCTTCGTCGCGGTCGTCATGGTCTTCAGTCTGTCCGAGATGGCGGTGGTGCATCCGACCGCCGGCTCGTTCGGCACCTACGCCGAGACCTACCTGAATCCCTGGGCGGGATTCGTGGTGCGCTATACCTACTGGATCGCTCAGGTGATCGCCATCGGCGGCGAGGCGGTGGCGGCGGGCCTGTACATGACGTACTGGTTCCCGGACGTCGCCGTGTGGGTGTGGTCGCTCAGCTTCTGCGCGGTGCTGCTCTACTTCAACTCACGCTCGGTGCACAACTTCGGCACGATCGAGTCGTGGTTCGCGCTAATCAAGGTGGTCGCCATCGTGCTGTTCATCGTGCTGGGCGTCGCGCCGATCCTCGGCATCGGCCGGCCGGCACTGGGCCTGCACAACCTGTATGCGCTGCCGGGCGGCTTTCTGCCGCACGGCCTCTCCGGCATGTGGATGGCGGTGATCGTCGGCGTCTTCTCCTTCAACGGCATCGAGGTGATCGCCGTGACTTCCGGCGAGGCGGCCGACCCGCAGCGCGCCATACCGGCGGCACTGCGCACCATGGTGCTGCGCCTGTTCCTCTTTTATGTTCTGGCGCTCACCGTCATCGTCACCACCACCCCCTGGACGGCGACCGGCGTGAAGGTCGTGGCGCAGAGCCCGTTCGTCAAGGTGTTCTCGATCGCCGGGGTCCGCAACGCGGCCGGCATCATGAACTTCGTGGTGATCAGCGCGGCGCTCTCCAGCATGAACACCAACGTCTACCTGTGCTCGCGCATGCTGTTCTCGCTGTCGCGGGGCAGCTATGCGCCGCGGTTCCTCGGCGCGCTCAGCAGCTCGGGGACGCCCACGGCCGCGATCCTGACCTCGGGCGGGTGCATCCTGGTCGCCGCGGCGGTCTCCATGTTCACCCCCTATGCCTACAACTACCTGCTCGGGGTCGCGCTGTTCGCCGCCATGCTGGTGTGGATATTCATCCTGGTGAGTCACCTGAGCTTTCGCCGCCACCACCCGGTGGCGACGCTGCCGGTGCGCATGCCGCTCTTTCCGTGGATGCAGCTGGCGGGGCTCGCCATGCTGGTGGCGATCCTCGTGACCATGGGGCTCGACACCGAGTTCTTCTACGTCTCCTGGTTGCTCGGAGTGCCGTGGGTGATGCTGATCTCCGCGGCCTATTTCCTCTGGAGAACGTGCCAGCGCCGCAAGGAGGCCGAAGGATGAGCAGTGACTTCAGCGCGCTGCGCCGGCGCTTCCCGGTTCTCGAGCGCAAGACCTACCTGAACAGCGGCTCTTACTGCGCGCTCGCCGACAGCGTGCGCGCGGCGATCGAGTCCTACATGGACGACCGGCTGCTGGTCGGCGCCAACTGGGACGTGTGGGTGACGAAGAACGAGGCGGTGCGCGTCGCCATGGCCGAGGTGCTGCGGGTCGCTCCCACCGAGATCGCGGTCACGGCCTCGGCATCCGCCGGCCTCAACGCGCTCGCGAGCGCGCTCGATTTCAGCGGTCGGCGCAACAAGGTGGTGGTGAGCGACTTCGAATTTCCGACCAACGCGCAGATCTGGCACGCGCAGGAGCGGCGCGGGGCGCGCGTGGTACACGCGCGGCGTGCCGCCGACGGCTACATTCCCGCGGAGAGCTTCGCCTCGCTGATCGACGACGAGACGCTGCTGGTGGCGGTCACCTACGTGTGCTTCCGCAACGGCGCCAAGCTCGACATCCCGGGCATCGTGCGTCTGGCGCAGGCGCACGGCGCGCGCGTGCTGCTCGACTGTTATCAGGCGGTCGGTGCACTCACCGTCGACGTGCGCGCGCTGGGCGTGGATTTCGCGGTCGGCGGCATGCTCAAGTATCTGCTCGGCACCGCCGGCATCGGCTTCCTGTACGTGCGCGGCGAGCTGCTGCCGGGACTGATACCGAGCGACTCCGGCTGGTGGGCTCAGGAGGACATCGCGGCGATGGACATCACCGCGAACCGTCCCGCCGGCAGCGCGCGGCGCTTCGAGGCGGGGACGCCGCCGGTGGTGAACTGCTACGCCGCCGAGGCGGGCCTCAGGATCGTGCTCGAAGTCGGTACGGACGCGATCGAGGCGCGCGTCATGGAGCTCAGCCGGCGCTGCCTCGAGGGACTCGAGGAGATCGGCTGGCCCGCGGTCACCCCGACGCTCGACCCGCGCCGCGGGCCGATGGTCGCGGTGCCGGCGCGCGATGCCGCGGGACTGTGCGCGCGCCTCATGCAGCACAACATCGTCACCTCGTTCCGTGACGCCAATATCCGCGCCACGATCCACTTCTACAACTCCCCGGAGGACATCGACGTGCTCGTCGCCGCGTTGCGCGACGCGCGCGCCGAGTTTCACCCGGGATGCTGAAAGCACCTATGAACCCCGAGACGGCCAGCCGCGCGAGCGCCGCATTTCCGGCACAGGCCCTGCGCGAGCAGTTCCCCGCGCTGCTGCGTGCCGGCAGCTGCTGCTTCTTCGACAACGCCGCCGGCGCCCAGGTGCCGCAGATGGTGCTGGACGCCGTCAACCAGCATCTGCTCGAGCACAACGTGCAGCGCGGCGGTCGCTACCGCCAGAGCATCGCGGTCGACGACATGATCCGCCGCGCCCGCGAGCACGTCGGCACCTTCGTCAACGCGCGCCGTCCCGAGGAGGTGGCCTTCGGCATGAACGCTACCTCGTTCATCCGCCTGATCAGCCTCGCCATCGGCCAGGGGCTCGGCCGGCGCAACGAGATCGTCGTCACCGACCTGGATCACGAGGCCAACGTCGCCACCTGGCTGGTGCTGGAGAGGCTCGGCGCGACATTTCGCTGGTGGCGCATGCGCGAGGACGGATGCCTGCACACCGAGGACCTGCGGCCGCTCCTCAGCGAGCGCACGCGCCTGGTCGCCTGCACCCTGGCCTCGAATGCGCTCGGCAGCGTGCTCGCCGCGCGCGCCACCGCCGACCTGACCCACGCCGCGGGCGGCGAGCTGTTCCTCGACGCGGTGCACTACGCGCCGCACGCGCCGATCGACGTGCAGGCGTTCGATTGCGACTATCTGGTGTGCTCCGGCTACAAGATCTTTGCGCCCCACATGGGCTTCCTGTGGGGACGCTACGAGCTGCTCGCGCAGCTCGACACCTTCCGCGAGGACTTCATCCCGGACGCGCCCCCGGGCAAGATCGAGGCCGGCACGTTCATCTATGAGAACGTCGCCGGCATGGCTGCGGCGATCGAGTATTTCGGCGCGCTGGGAGCTGCGCTCTCGGGCCGCAGCGCCGACGGCGCACGGCCGCGGCGCGCGGAACTGTGCGTCGCGATGGAGGGCATCCGCAGCTACGAGCAGGGTCTCTCGCTGCGGCTGCTCGAGCTGCTGGAGGAATGTGGCGCCGAGATCTACGGTCTGCGCGCCGCGCGCGGCACGGCGCAGCGCCTGCCGACGGTGCTGTTCAACCTGCCGGGCGTCGCGCCCGCCAGGGTCACCGAGGCGGCGGCGCGGGCCGACATCGGCATCCGCGATGGTCATATGTACGCGCCGCGCCTCATGAAGCGACTCGGCCTGGCAGTCGACAGCGGCGCGGTGCGCGTGTCGCTTGCGCATTACAACACCGCGCCGGAGCTCGAGCGGCTGCGCACGACGCTGGCGCAGCTGCGCCGCTCCTGAGCGGCGCGC
>JASHVF010000138.1 GCA_030039615.1 Gammaproteobacteria bacterium
TCGCTGAAGATCGCGGCATCGATTACTCCAGGGGCCTGCCGCAAAGCCTCCAGACCCGCGCCGAGCGCCGAGCACTCGAGCTCATAGAGCGTGCCTCCCAACTGGTGCTGACGCAGCTCGCCCGGGCTGTCGATCGCGACGATCCGGCCGCTGTCGATCAGAGCGACGCGGTTACAGTACTCCGCCTCGTCCATGTAATGCGTGGAGACGAGCACGGTGACGCCGTCCGAGGAGAGGGCGTGGATCAGGTCCCAAAAGCTGCGGCGCGCTTCCGGCTCCACTCCCGAAGTCGGCTCATCGAGAAACAGGACCGGCGGGCGGTGCAGGATGGCGCAGCCGAGCGCCAGGCGCTGTTTCCAGCCGCCGGCAAGCGTGCGCACCAGCGCATTCTCCCGGCCCGAGAGTCCGGCCATCGCGACCGCCGCGCTGATGCGCTCGCCGATCTCGCGCCGCGGTACCCGGTAGAGCCCGCCGAAGAAACGCAGATTCTCGCGCACCGTCAGATCGCCATAGAGGGAGAACTTCTGCGACATATAGCCGATGTGCGCGCGCACGGCCTCCGGATGCTCCGTGACGTCATAGCCGGCGACCTGAGCAGTGCCGCTGCTCGGCTTGAGGAGTCCGCACAGCATGCGGATCGTGGTCGACTTGCCGGCACCGTTCGGACCGATGAAGCCGACGACTTCACCTTTGGCGATGCTCAGGTCCACGTGATCGACTGCCGTGAATGCGCCGAACCGCTTGGTGAGACCTCGGGCCAGGACCGCCGCAGCGTCCGCGGGCATCACTTTGCCGACCCCGATCCGACCAGCGCCACGAACACATCCTCGATCCCCGGCTCGATGGGGGTGAGCGAGGCATCGGCAACTCCCCGCTCCGCAAGCCTCGCGCGCAGCTGCGGCAGTCGCGGCTCGATTGCATCGACCCGAACGTTGACCCGATCGCCCATCAGCAGCAGGCCGAGCACCCCCGGCGCCTCACTGAGCGCGGCGTGCGCAGCTCGCGGATCGTGGGTCGTCACCGCCAGGAGTGCGCCCGGCATGAGCCGCTTCAGCCGCGTGGGCGTGTCGCAGTAGCGGATCTCGCCGCCACCGAGCAGGGCCAGCCGTGAGCAGCGCTCCGCCTCATCCATGTACGCAGTCGAGAGCAGAATGGTCACGCCGTGCTCGCGCAGGCCGTACAAGATCCCCCAGAAGTCCCGCCGTGAGACCGGGTCGACGCCGGTGGTGGGCTCATCGAGCAGCAATACCTTGGGCGTGTGGATGAGCGCGCAGACCAGCCCGAGCTTCTGCTTCATGCCCCCGGAGAGTTGCCCCGCCAGGCGTCCCTGGAAGCCACTCAACCCGGCCGCCGCGAGCAATTCACGGCTCCGCTCGAGGCGTACGCGCGCCGGCACCTCGAAGAGCGTGGCGTAGAAGTAGATGTTCTCGGAGACCGTCAGGTCCTCATAGAGGCCGAATCGCTGCGGCATGTAGCTCAGATACGGGCGCGCTCGCTCCGGGTCGGCTGCGACGTCGATTCCTTCGAGACGCATCTCGCCGCCGTGCGGAGGTAATACCCCCGCGAGCATGCGCATGATGGTGCTCTTGCCCGCGCCATCCGGTCCCACCAGTCCGAAGATCTCACCGCGCGCCACCTCGAAGCTCACGCCACGCACGGCGGTGACTGCACCGAAGTTGCGCACCAACCCTCGAGCGATGACGGGCACGTCGGTGCCCCCGCTCATGACCCCGCCGGCAGCAGTGCGATGCTGGCATCTGCCGGCATGCCGGGCAGCAGCTCGTGGGTAGCGTTGGCGACATCGATGCGGATCCGATAAACGAGCGTCACGCGCTCGGCATTGGTCTCCACGGTTTTCGGAGTGAACTCGGCCTCGGGCGAAATGAAGCTGATGCGTCCGTGGTAAGTCTTCCCCGGATAGCTGTCGGTCGTGATCTCGGCAGACTCCCCGAGGCGCACTCGGCCGATATCCTGCTCGTTGACGTAGGCGCGCAACCAGGGATGATCGAGATCATCCAGCGAGAAGATGGCGACTCCCGGTCCGGCCAGTTGGCCGCGCTCCGCCTGTCGCACGGCGATGACTCCGTCGAAGGGAGCACGCAGCGTCGCGTAGCCGAGGGTGATCTCATCCAGCGCCAGCCTGGCGGCGGCCTGCGCTTCGTTGGCCTTCGCCAGGGCGACGTTGGTTATGGCTACCTGCAGCAACGCGCGGTCACGGGCCAGGGCCGCCGCAGATTGCTCCGCCGCGGTCCGTGCCAGGTCGCGAGCCTGCACCGAGGTCGCGGCGGTGCTTACCAGCTCCTCAGCACGCTCCGCGTCGCGTCGCTTCTCCCTGAGGTCGACCTGATCGCTCTCCACGTTGCTGCGTGCCGCGGCGAGGCTGCTCTGATTCACCGCGACCTGAGCCTTGGCGACCAGCTCGTTGGCCTGATCGATGGCGACCTGCTCTCGATAGAGACGATCGTCCACACGGGCAAGCACAGTGTCGCGGGTAACGTAGGCGCCCTCGTCGAAAGGCAGCTCGACGATGGCCGCCTGCACCTGAGTAAAGCTGAGAACGCTCTCGTGCGCCTCGATATTGCCGGAAACGGTCACGTAGGCGGACCCAGCGCGGTGCCCGAGCTCGTGCCAGCGCCACAGCCCATAAGCTGCCGCGGCGAGCACGACCGCGGCCGCTGCCGCCAGAGCGTATCGTTGGTTCATCACATTAATCGAGCACTCTCATTTACGAATTTTTTATCGGGCCTCCCAGCCCGGGAATACGTGCAAGACGACGCGGCATACGTGGAAGTAGCGATGGCGTCCCGGGCCTCCTCATCTATAAGTGCCGGGCGCAAGATGCGGAGGGTGGATGCTCGCTCGATCCAATTGGACCAGGTGCGCCGTGCTGGTGCTGATGGCGGCCGGGGGATGTGCCGTCGGCCCGGACTTCAGGCGTCCGGCGCCGCCGCAGGTCGAGGGTTATACGCGCGAGCCACTGCCGCAAGCCACGGCCTCCGCGCCGACACGGGGCGGTGAGGCGCAGCGCTACGTCTGGGGTGCCGACATACCGCGGGACTGGTGGACACTGTTCCAGTCCGAGGCGCTGAACCGTCTGCTCGCTGAAGCCCTGAAGAACAACCCGGACGTCGGCGCAGCCCAAGCCTCGCTGCGGCAGGCGAAGGAGACGGTCTACGCCGCCCGGGGGGCGCTGTTTCCGGCGGCGGTGGCTGCCATCCAACCGGAGCACGAGCGCCTGAACGGGGCCATCATCGGAGAGCCCGAGTACACGCCGACGTTCACCGTAATCACTTCCTCGCTGCTGATCTCCTACGCTCCGGATGTATTTGGCGGCACGCGGCGGCACATCGAGTCGCTCACCGCCCAGGCCGAGTCCCAACGCTTCACGCTCGAGGCGACCTACCT
>JASHVF010000139.1 GCA_030039615.1 Gammaproteobacteria bacterium
ACGCCGACCACCAGCACCACCTTCGCCGGGCTCTCGACGCTCGCGAGCACCACGACCGCCGACTTGAACTTGTCCTTCAGTTGATCGACGGCGCTGCGCAGCGCCCCGGCGTCCGCCCCGTCCACCTTGGTGGCGACCACTTTGACGCCCTTGATCTCGATCGCGCCGGCCGCCAGATCGACGCCCTTGCCGGAAGCTATCCGGTCCTTGAGCGTGCGCACCTCGCGCTCGAGCTGCTTCACGCGCTCGAACTGCTCGCGCACCTTGTCGGTGAGCTCCTCGGGCGAGCCACGCACCAGCCCGGCCAGATCCTTGAGCAGCGAGTCGTTATGCTCGACGTAGTCGAGCGCCGCCTCCCCAGTCAACGCCTCGATGCGCCGCACGCCGGAGGCGACGCCGCTCTCGCTCGTGATCTTGAAGAGCCCGATGTCACCGGCGCGCTGCACGTGAGTCCCTCCACACAGCTCCATGGAGAAATCGCCGAGCCTGAGCACGCGCACTTCCTTGTCGTACTTCTCGCCGAACAGCGCGATGGCACCCGCGGCGACCGCGGCGTCGTAGTCCATGACGCGGGTCTCACCCGCCGTATTGGCGCGGATCTGCGCGTTCACCAGCCGCTCGATCTGCCCGAGCTCCTCGGGCGTCAGCGCCTGGTAGTGCGCGAAATCGAAGCGCAGCCGGTCGGGCGCCACCAGCGATCCCTTCTGCTGCACGTGGCTACCGAGTACCGCGCGCAGCGCCGCGTGCAGCAGGTGGGTAGCGGTGTGGTTGAGCACCGTGGCCTGACGCCGCGCGGCGTCCACGCGCGCCTCGAGGGTATCGCCGATGCGCACCGTGCCCGCGGCAACCTCGCCGATGTGCGCGTGCGCGGCGCCGCGTTTCTGCGTGTCGGTAACCTTGAAGCGCACGCCCTCGGCGGAGAGCTCGCCGGTGTCGCCAACCTGGCCGCCCGACTCGGCATAGAAGGGCGTGCGATCGAGCACCACCTCGCCCTTGTCGCCGGTCGCGAGCGCCTGGACGGCAATGCCATCCTTCAGCAACGCCACGACCTGGCCGGAGCTGCTCAGCTCGTCGTAGCCGCGGAATACGGTCTGCGCATCGACCCTGGCGGCGCTGCTCTGCTCTGCGCCGAATTTGCTCGACTCCTGCGAGCGGCGCCGCTGCTGCTCCATCGCGGCCTCGAAGCCTTTCAGGTCGATCGTCAGCCCGCGCTCGCGCGCCACGTCGGCGGTGAGGTCGGCCGGGAAGCCGAAAGTATCGTAGAGCTTGAACACCGTCTCCCCGTCGATCACCTTCGCGCCGCGCAGATTGCGAATCGCGCTCTCGAGCAGCACCATGCCGTTGGCGAGCGTCTCCGCGAAGCGCTCCTCCTCCTGGCGCAGCACGCGCTCGGTGACCGCGCGGCGCGAGACGAGCTCCGGGTACGCCGCTCCCATCTCCTGCGCCAGCACCGGCACGAGCTTGTAGAAGAACGGATCGTGGATGCCGAGCTTGTAGCCGTGGCGGATCGCGCGGCGGATGATCCGCCGCAGCACGTAACCGCGGCCCTCGTTGGAGGGCAGCACGCCGTCGACCACCAGGAAGGCGCTCGCGCGGATATGATCGGCGATCACGCGCAGCGAGCTCGAGGTGAGCACCGAGGTGCCGGCGAGCTTGCCGGCGGCGCGGATCAGGTTCTTGAAGAGATCGATGTCGTAGTTGGAATGCACGCCCTGCATCACCGCCGAGATACGCTCGAGCCCCATGCCGGTATCCACTGAGGGCTTCGGCAGCGGCGTGAGCACGCCATCGGCGCCGCGGTTGTACTGCATGAACACCAGGTTCCAGATCTCGACGTAGCGGTCGCCCTCCTCCTCCGCCGAGCCCGGCGGCCCGCCGGCCACTTCGGGTCCGTGGTCGTAGAAGATCTCGCTGCAGGGGCCGCACGGGCCGGTGTCGCCCATGGCCCAGAAGTTGGAAGCCTCCCCGAGACGCGCAAAGCGCCGCGGGCTCACCCCCACCTCCTTCAGCCAGATATCCGCGGCCTCGTCGTCGTCCTTGTAGACCGTACACCACAGGCGCGCCGGATCGAGTCCCAGGTTGAAGATGAGGAAATCCCAGGCGAAGCGGATGGCTTCGCGCTTGAAGTAGTCGCCGAAGGAGAAATTGCCGAGCATCTCGAAGAACGTGTGATGACGCGCCGTGTAGCCGACGTTCTCGAGGTCGTTGTGCTTGCCGCCGGCGCGCACGCAGCGCTGGCTGCTGGCGGCGCGCAGGTAGTCGCGCGTCTCGCGGCCGAGGAACACGTCCTTGAACTGCACCATGCCGGCGTTGGTGAACAGCAGCGTGGGATCGTTCGCCGGCACCAGCGAGCTCGACGGCACGATGGCGTGGGCGTGCACGCGGAAAAACTCCAGGAAGGCCGAGCGCACATCCGCTGCGCTCATGTAGGTGGGTTTGCCCAAGGTTCCTCAGTCCGTGTCGGGATCGGCTCCGGTTGCCGCACGGATATGATCTGCTGAAAAGCCTCGATACTGCAAAAAGCGCGCTTGCCGCGCCCGCTCGCGCCAGTCCTCCGGCGCGGACTTACCGAAGCGCCGGGTCCGCGCCGCCCCTGCCAGGGCCTGCCAGTCAGGGCCGGCGGCGAGCGCCGCCTCGATGAGCTCGGCCGGCAGGCCGCGCGTGCGCAGCTCGGCGGCGATCCGCAGCGGGCCATGGCCCCGGGCAGCGTGGTAGGTGACATAGTTTTCCGCGTAGCGCGCGTCGCTCAGCGCCCCCTCGGCGCCGAGCGCGGCGAGCGCCGCCTCGGCGGC
>JASHVF010000140.1 GCA_030039615.1 Gammaproteobacteria bacterium
CATAAGCTCATCGGGTACGAAACGACGATGAATGCACCGGGCTCCGCTGCCGAGCTCTGCTACGACGTGCCACGGCTGCTGCAGATGTTCGAGAGCCTGGGCGAGAACTGCGATCTTGGGGTCGTGCAGCGCGCGGTGGGTCTCGAGCCCTTTGGGCTCTTCAGGTTCGCCGCGTGCGATGCCAGATGTCTCGCGGCACTGCTGCGCGCTCGCTTCCACCCGCTGTGCGAGCCCGAGGACCTGTGGCTCGATGAGGGCCCGCGGCGCGAATTCTGGGTCAAATCCCGTAACTTCTCGTTCGAGTCGCATACCAACCGCTACGCGGACCGGGACCGCGCGGAGGTTGCGCGAGCGGGAGAGATCGAGAAATTCCGACACCTGAAGGCGCACCTGCTGCGCGAGCTCGCACGCGGTAAGAAGCTGTTCGTGTTCAAGGGCAACAGCGACCTCGCGACGATGCGCGAGGTGGCGGGGCATTTGCGGACCTACGGGCCGAACTGGCTCCTCTGGATCAACGTTGCAGATCAGGCGCATCCGGCAGCGTCGGTGGTGCGCGACTCCGAGGGCCTGATACTCGGCTTTGTGAGTCACTTCGGAACCTATGACGATGCTCCCATCCTTCCGGTGGAGGAATGGGTCAGCGTCTGCGCCAAGGCCTATCGGCTGTGGCGCAACGAAGAGCCGCCCAGGACACGCCTCGAGAACCTCATCGCACAGGCAGCGAGAGCTCGAGCCTGCCGCTGGGTCGGGGATGTCTCCGCTGCGACGCGCGTGCTGGAGGAGCCCTCTGCGGCGGGCGCCGCCGTCTACGAGCACCGGATTGGGACCGATCAGCCGACCTGTGTGTACCGGGCGCAACTCCCGATCCCTGCCGGCGGGAACTATGCGTTCTCGGCCTGGCTCAAGCTCCCGGAGGACTTCAACGCGCGGCAGGTCGGCCTGCTTCTCCCCGGCTTCTCCTCGGCGGCGATGTGGATGGCGGATCCCAAGACCCACACGCGCTGGCAGCGTGTGTGGGTCGTCGCGAACCTTCCGGATGACGCCCGCAGCATCGCCTGTGATCTGGTGGCACTCGGAACGGAAGGGAAAGTCTTTCACTCCACCAACTGGTGCCTGGAGCGCGGCACCCGGCCGTCGGGTTACGGCTTCGTGTTGTAGCTCACCGTCTCCTGTGACGGTCCGCGGTCGGAGCGCGCTCCTATCGATTTCTCGACCTGGGATTTCAGCAGCGCAATGCGCTGCTCCAGAGTTCCGTGGGTCCGCAACACCTGCTTGATGAACGAGCCCTCCAGGTAATTCAAGACCCCGCGCTGAAGCAGCGTGGCCTGCTCCGCACCAGGAGTGCGCTGCAAGGCCTTATGCAGCAATCCCTGGTCATTGGGGATGTCGTCCCAGGATTTCGCAGCACGCAGTCGATCGTCACTGATCTCCCCGAAGCAGTTGGACCACGTCAGCACGATCGACCGCCCCACGGAATGCCCGAGATTGATCAGCAAAACTCCGGCGTTCATCGCCCACCAGCCCGGGCGGCCTCCGGGCGCGGCAATGATGGCGAGATGGCTCTTGTCGCTCAGGTACCCTTCCAGATCGAAGTCCAGGTCGGCGACAAAAGCATCCGCATCGAGGTAACAGACCCACCCCAGGTACCCGGACTCGACGAGCTCTCGTAACAGGGGGATCCGGTTATAGCTCGCATGCCACGGATAGCAGCCGCGGACAATTCCGAGGTGGCAGCGATATTCAAACCCGTGCCGTGCACAGTATTCGCGTACGGTCCACGAGCCTGCCTCGAGCAGCGGACGGTAGGTGGCGTCGGCACTCTGCAGAAACAGCATACTGACCGTCAGGGCAGGGCGCCGGGCGCCAACGGCTCGGCTCCCGTGAGCCGCCCGAGGGCGAGCACCAGCCGTGCCCTGGATAGCTGCCAGTTGTACTCCGCCGTGATGCGCGTTTGTTGGGCCGTCGCCGCCGCAGTCTGCGCCGACAACAGATCGAGGATCGTACCGACGCCGGCCTGGTACCGACCGACGGCAACCTCCTGGTTCTGTGAAGCGGTTTTGACCAGCGTGGTCGTCGCCCCGAGCTGCTGGTTGGCCGATTCGAGGCCGTAGTAGCCATTCCACACGTCCTGCGAGACGTTGAGGCGAATCTGCTCCGCGTTCACTTCGCGCGCCTCCAGCGCGGCCTGCGCCTGGCGCACCCCATAACCGACGTTGAACCCGGTGAAGATCGGCACGGTAATCGTGACACCGACCTGACCGTAGTTCTGCAGCGGGATGCCCGTGGTGTCGATCCGATCCCGGCCGGCCGATACCGCGATCGAGGGCCGACCCGCCGCGCGCGCCACCGTCACATCGGCGATCGCAGAGTCACGTTGCGCGACAGCTGCCGCCAGATCGGGTCGCTGACGCATGGCTTCGCGCATCAAGTCGTCCATCCGTGCGGTGAGCGCAGGGACCTCGGCCGGGACCGTCTCGGACGCGATCTTGAGGGGCCGATCCGCCGGAAATCCCAGCGTCACCGCGAGCGCCGCCAGCGCACTCTTCTCGGTCTGTGCAGCCTGCACGCGCGCGAGCACGGCCTGATCGTAGGCGGTCTCCGCCTGCAGCACGTCGCCGAGCGCCGCGGCGCCGCCTTCCTGCAGCGCCTTGGCGATCTCGATGCTGCGAGCCGCGGCACTCTCCGCGCTCTTGGCGGCGGCCAGCGCGGCATCGCCCGCCACCACCCCATAGAAGGTCTGCACCACGCTGAAAACCGTCTGCTGCACCGTGCTGTCGGTTGTCGCGGCTGCCGCGTCCAGCAGGTAGCGCGCGCTGCGGATTCGGCCGCCGCGGGCGCCGAAGTCGTAGAGCGTCCAGCCGAGCGTCGCCGCCGCGTCGTTGGTGTTCTGCGGAGTCGTCACCTCGGTGCCGGTCGCATCCACGTGCGGA
>JASHVF010000141.1 GCA_030039615.1 Gammaproteobacteria bacterium
GGGCTCGCCGACAGCTTCACGTCGATCGAGGCGCTCGAGATCATGTCCTCGTAGTAGTTGTAGGTGAGCGAGAGGTTGTCGCCCACCTTCTTGCGGATCAGCACCGAGGGTCCCTGCACGGTGATGTCGCCACCCTGGTAGGAGTGGTACATGAGATCCGCCTCGTCCTCGGGCAGCACGCCGGCGAGCGCCGGCGCCGCGATCACCGCGAGCGCCAGCAGCGTGCGCGCGAACGGCGACCACAGACGGATGCGGCGCGCGCACCCCGCCTCCTGCGCCGCGTCGCCGCGCCTCACCGGCACGGCTAGTTGCATCCGCAGCCGCCTCCGACCGCTCCGGTGGCTCCGTGCGAGCCCTCGCGGGTTTCGAACATGTGGTCGCGGTAGGTCGCCGCGATCGAGTTGCGGCTCAGCGACATGATGGGATCGGCGAGGTGCTCGCGCTCGTAGGGCTTGACCCACGGCTCGATCGGCGCGCAGCCGCCGAGCCCGACGGCGAGGATGAGCGCGGCCAGCAGCGCCGCGCACGCGCGGCCGGCGAGTGAGGCCGCGCCGCGCCGTGCTTCGAGCTGCCGCCCGCCGATCCGCATCGCGCTTACTCCCGCACCAGCGTCCGGATGCTGTCGAGATACTCGTTCTCGTCGCCGGGCTTGTAGCCCCGGTGCAGCACGCGCACCTTGCCGGTGCGGTCGATGATCACGGTGCTCGGCATGCCGGCGACGTCGTACAGCTTGCTGACCTTGCTGTCCTTATCATAAAGAATCGGAAAGCTCACCGGGGTCTGTTTCAGCCACTCGTTGGCGGCGTTCGAGTCCGGCTCGACGTTCACGCCGATCAGGGTGAAGCCCAGCCGGTTGTACTTCTTGTAAATGCTTTCCAGCAACGGCATTTCCTGGCGGCACGGCCCGCACCAGCTCGCCCAGAAGTTGAGCATCACCACCTGGCCCCTGTACTGGGCCAGGCTCACCGCCGCGCCGGCTTTCGAGCCGAGCGTGAACTGCGGAGCCGGCGAGCCGGTGGGGTCGGAGGCGAGCGCGGGCAGCGCCAGGGCGGCCGCGGCAATGATGGCTGCGATACGGTTCTTCATCGTGCGTCCCTCATGACTAGAAGAAGACGGTCGCACCCATGCGCGCTTCGAGGTTGTTGGTGAGCTTGGTGATGCCGAGCAGACTCGACTGGAACACGTGGTCCTGCACCGTGACGTGCAGCGCCAGCCAGTCCACCGGTACGACGCGATAGCCGCCGCCAAAGTTCACCGTGAACTTCGTATCCCCGGCGAAGTCGGTGGCACCGAAGCCGCCGAGGACGTAAAAAGCACTCGTCATGGCGACGCCGCGACCGAGAAAGGCCTCGCCCGGCAGGAAGTTGTAGCCGAGTGAGAGGTCGTAATACGTGAAGCGCCTCTCAGCTTCGGTAAGCAGCTGCAGGTTTCCGCTCAGGGTCTCGAAACTCGTGAGTCCGCCGCGGGAACGGCCCACCTCACCCTGCAGGAACAGATCCTCGGTGACGTGGTAGGCCACCGTGGCGCCGTAGTCCGGATTGGTGCCGAAATCCTCGATGGACAGCGCGCCGTAGAAGAGGCCCAGCTCGACGTTCGAGCTCCTGATCCGCGGCACTTTCACCTGCCGGCGCTCCACCTGCGGCTCGATCACCCGCGGCGGCGCCTGGTCCTCGCTCGGGCCGGTGTTGTCGGCGCTCGCCGACGAGCTGCCGGTGCCGGAGGCGTTCTGGTTGCCGTGATGAAACCAGTTGCGCACCGAGGCGCAGCCGGGAAGCAGGGCGAGCGCGGCCGTCAGTAGAAGAACGCGAATCCCAGTTTCCATTCGTCCTCTTCCTCGTTCTGGTTGCGCTTCGTGAAGATATAGTGCGCCTTGTACTCGGCGCGCATGAAGAAGCGCCGCGTCAGGTAGTAGCGGATCCCGCCGCCGACGTAGGCGGTCTGCTCGGTGCGGTTGGCCGGGGTGACGAGCGTCGCCTTGGGCTCGGTGTGCGCGAGCCCCACCCCGAGCATCAGCAGCGGCGACCAGCGCGACTCGGGAGCGATCACGTGCGTCAGGCCGAGATCGCCGGTTTCGCCGTTGGCGAAGCGGCCGAGGAACTGCCCGCCGGCCGCCTCGACCGCCATCTGCGGATTGAGCGACACCGACCAGTAGGCCGAGATCAGGTTGGCGCCGCCGTACTCGCCGGCGAACACCCCGAGCTCGTAGCGGTGCGAGCTGAAGCCCGCCTGGTCGCCGAGCTCGAACTTGAAGGGGGCGCCGTCCGCGGTCACCGTCTTGAGCATGTCGGCCTGACTGGCCCAGCCCTCGACGCCGCGCTCGGTGCGCACCTTGAACCAGTCGGTGCGGCGGAACAGCACGTCGACGCTCTGATCGCGCGGCACCGCGTGGAACACCGGATAGCCGCGTCCGGGGCCGGTGTGCAGCTCGAGGTAGGGCTCTTTCACGAACAGCTGCAGGTACTCGCGGGCGGCGCTCATCCCCGGGACCAGCAGCCAGGCGACCAGCACCGCGCCCGCCAGCGCCAGCCGCTGTGTCCGCTTCAGCAACTCCGTCCTGCGCTCAGTTGACTGGCACGTTGGGGTCGAACGGGTTGTTGTAGTTCTGTGCGCCAATATCCAGCCATTCGGAGATCAGGCGAAGCTCGGCCGGGTTGAGCCAGCCCGGATGTTGCCCTGCCGCTGCGAACAGGCTGAAGAACTGCGCCGACAGACCGCCATTCGCCGCGCCCGCATTCATGAACGGACCCACCGTCTCGGTGGCCCCGGTCGTCATATTAACAACTATGGTCTGGGGGAACAGCAGCTCGACGTAGGACGTGAGCTCCGGCGGCTGGGTGGTCGAGACGCTATTGGTCAGATCGAGATGCGCGGCCGGCGTCTGCGCCGCGCCCGCGACGCTGGTCGGACTGTGGCAGCCCGCCTGGTTGCAGGTGCGACTGATGGCCGCGTTGACGGGATCGGCGCGCACCGCGCTCCAGATGGGCTGGATGTGCTCGGGGTAGTTGATGATGATGAGGCAGTTGTACGACCAGGTGGTGGCGCACAGCGCGGTGGTCGGAATCGCGGGGATCGGGTTGGTGGGATCGGTATAGCTGTAGGTGATCGGCGGGTTGGGCGTGGCGTCCGCGGGGTTGGTCCACACATCGGTGTACAGCACGTCGACGCTCGGCACCATCTGCAGGCACGGCGGCGAGTCGGTCGCACAGCTGACCGCCATGCGCGCTTCGGCCATCGTCTCACCGTTGGACGTCGGGATGAACGCCGAAGGCCCGGTCGCGATGGTGTTCGCAAACGCCACATCGGCGGTGCCGCCCGCCCAGGCGGAATTGAACAGGCCCTTGCGGCCGTGCGACACGGGCTGCTGCGCGCCCGCCTGCGGCTTGTGACAGCCGTTGCAGGAGACGGTCTCGCCGGGCTGCACCTGCAGCCACACTCCCTGCGGCGGCGTGATGTCGCGCGCGTTGGCATCGAGCACGCTCAGGCGGAAGGCGACCTGCGCGGGTACCTCCAGGTACACCGAGCCGTCCGGCTCGATGGGCGCGTAGCCCATGATCTGGATCATGTAGTTGCTGGCGCCGAAGGCGGCGCCCGACAGGTCGACTACCGTCTTGTCGGGGATCGAGACCGCCTTCTCCAGGCGGATGAAGCGCGCCGGGCGCGCGCTCGCCGGCGTCTGCGCCGGGTCGGCGAGTGCGCCGATATTCACCGGCGCACCGCTCGCCGGGTTCACCGCCAGACCGTCGATGTCGTAGACACTGCGGATATCGATGACCCCGACGCCGCTGCTGGCGAAGGTCTCGGCCTGGCCGGTCGGCACCGCGTCCGGGATGATGTTGGGCGTCGGCTTCGGCTGCGTCGCGACGATGTCCGTGATCATCACGCCCTCGACCGGCGCCACCACCGGCATCATGGTGTTCTGCGCCGGATCGAGCATCCAGATGCTGTAGAGCGGCAGCGCGCTCTGCGCCGTGGGACTCGCGAGCGCGCTCGCGGTGCACGCCACGATCGTCGGCGGCGTGGTCGAGTTGTCGAGCAGCCGGCACTCCGACCAGCTCACCAGCACGCGGCCGCTGCCGTCCCAGAGCGGATAGGCGGAGCTGAAGCGCCCGCCGGGCGAGGGCCCGGGAATGGTGTAGATGTTCTGCAGCGTGGTGGCGGTGGTCTGCGCCGGGCCGGGGTAGCTCGAGGGCAGATAGTCGTAGGGGTTCGCCTGCAGCGACTGGAAGTCCTCGGCGTAATGCACGCCGTCGATCACCACCAGGTTGCCGCCGTCGTCGACGTCGGTGTACTGGCGGATGAGGGACAGGATGCCGCCGCTCTCCATCTCGCGCGGGCGCATGAACTCGACCACCGTGGGGGTGGTGGTGCCGGGCGCCACGGTGCCCGTCATGTGGCTGTTGACGCCGTAGTAGAGCTCGAGGTCGGTGCCGTCGGGATTGGAGGAGTACAGCGACATGGCATCGTGCCCGGGGGAGTTGTCCCAGCGGCTCCACAGCACGCGTCCGTTCTCGAGCAGCGTCGCGTCCTGGTCATGACTCTGGTTGAAGGAGATCTGGTGGATGCCGGTGCCGTCGGGGTTCATCACCTCGAGCACGAAGGCCGGCTCCTGCCGCGCCTCGTCGTCGTAGGAGAACTGCGGGAAGCCGTAGTTGAGCAGCGCGCCCTGCGACTGGGTCTGGCGCGTGCTCGAGAACACGATGCGCCCGTCCGCCAGGAAGTGCGGCGACACATCGTTGACGGTGAGCGGGTCGGGGTCGATGGCCGGATTGATCACCGGCGCGAGCGTGTCGGTCGCGATCACGTACGACCAGATGCGCCACGACGGCGGATCCTTGGTCTGCTGATTCTTGGTGAGCGGGCCGCGCATCGCGAACACGATGGTGGTGCCGTCGGCCGAGACGTCGACGTCCTTGACGTCGTACATGGAGCCGGCGGTGACGCGCGAGGTGATATTGGTCTCGGCGGCGCTCGGCGAGGCGCTGGCGCGCATGTACAGGTCGGCGCCCGGTACCAGGTCGCGCAGGATCCGCAGGTCGTCCTGCACCAGGGTGCCGTCCTGATTGGTCGGCACGCTGCGCTTCACATAGAAGATCGGATAATCGACCGTGGCGGGATCACCCGCCTGGCTGTTGGCGATGTTGACGCTGCCGCCGCCACCGCTGCCGCTGCCGGCGCACGCCGCCAGCGTGGCGGCGCCGAGCGCCACCAGCAGCGCCGCCGGACCTGCGGACCTCTCGGGTCGTACGCGCGAGTCACTCACGTCCAAGTTGCACCACCGTTTCCAGCCGTTGCAGCCGCGCCCGCGGGCGCGAATCTAACGTAATTCGACCTCGGGCCGATGTCTTTTGTCACGCCGGCACTACGTCACGGTACCGGGGCGCGCCGCGTGCTCTGCTCAGCTTAAGCACAGTGCTTCCGCCCCAGCCGCTACTGGTATGCATTCGGGGCGGCGCCCGCCGTGAACTGGCTCGCAGTTCGCCGCGCAATCATCGGCGCGGGGCCCATCCGGAGAAAACTGTCGGCGCGCAGCGACGTCAGGCACTTGAGACATTCGGGGAGGGCTTGCGCCGGCCGTATAGTCAGCTCGCGCTTTTGGAGATTTGCAGGGAGACGACGAGCGCCATGAACGTCATGACTACAGGCACAGGTCGCTGCACGCCGCGCGCCATGCTCGCCGCGTCGTCGCTGTTACTGCTCGCGCTGCCGTTCGCGGCGCACGCGGGCCCCAACGAGCAGGCCAAGCGCATCTACGAGCGCATCGCCGGCGAGCCGCCCCCGGCCGCGGTGCTGCAGCAGATGGCGAGCGCCATCTGCGGCGGTACCTGCACGGCGGGCGCCGCGGGCGCCGCACCCGGCAGCTCAGGACTCCTGGCCGCCGCGGCGATCGCCACCAGCGCGCCGAGCTTCTACAACGTGACGCTGAAGAACTTCGCGATGCCGTGGACCAACCGCGCGGCCACGGTGTTCTCGCCGCTCAACGACTCGGTGGCGACGGTCATCGGCATGGTGCGCGACAACGTGCCCTTCAACACGCTGCTGGATGCCGACCTCCTCTATACCAGCAACGCTTCGGGGCTGCCGGCGCCCTCGGCCGCCAACAACAACCACTACGCGACCGCCGAGACCAACGGCGTCAATCTGATGAGCACCCTGGTGAAGACCACGCAGTCGGGCGTGTACGGCACGCCGAGCGCGGCCACCGCGGGAATCATCACCACGCGCGGCATGGCCTCGGCGTTCTTCATCAACGGCACCAACCGCGCCATGTTCCGCTTCACGATGATCAACCAGTTCTGCAACGACATGCCGGCGCTCGCCGATACCACGCGGCCGACCGACCACGTGCGCCAGGACGTGGCGCGCTCCCCGGGCGGCGACAGCCAGATCTTCCTCGGCACCTGCACCGGCTGTCACAGCGGTATGGACGCGATGGCGCAGGCCTTCGCCTACTACAACTACAACGCCACCACCGGAGCGATGGTCTACACCCCGGGCCAGGTGCAGCCGAAGTACCTGATCAACGCCAGCAACTTCATCTGGGGCTATATCACCCCCGACGACAGCTGGGTCAACCACTGGCGCCAGGGCCCGAACACGGTGCTCGGCTGGTCGTCGGCGCTCAGCGGCAGCGGCACCGGCGCCAAGTCTCTCGGGCAGGAGCTCGAGAACAGCACCACCTTCGCGCAGTGTCAGGTGAGCAAGGTCTTCCAGGCGGTCTGCTTCCGCGCTCCGGTGAACAGCACCGACCTCGCCACGGTGGCCTCGATCACCTCGAGCTTCACCGCCGGCGGCTACAACCTGAAGACCGTCTTCCAGCAGTCAGCCGCCGCCTGTCCGGGGCCGTAAGGGAGCACCACGATGCACGCCGCCTTGGAACTCGCCATGGATAAGATTCTGGTGCGCCGCGCGCTGCAGCTGGCCGCCGCGTCGCTGATGCTCGCCGCGCTCGCCGCCTGCAGCTCGAGCGGCGGCGCGCCGACCACGGTCAACCAGCAGACCAGCAGCTCCACGGCCCAGCAGTACACCGGGCCGCCGGCCCAGAACGCCGACATTCAGGCGTTCCAGGTGAACCTGTGGCAGAACATCATTCCCTCGAACCGCTGCGGTGGCTGCCACCACGCCGGCGGCCAGTCGCCGCAGTTCGCGCGCTCCGACAACGTGAACCTTGCCTACCAGGCGGCGCTGCCGCTGGTGAACCTCACCAACCCCAGCCAGTCGACCCTGGTGCTCAAGGTCGGCGGCGGCCATAACTGCTGGGTGTCGGATCCCTCCGCCTGCGCGGCAACCATGCTGGTGTGGATCCAGAACTGGCTCGGCGCGGGCAACTCCTCGCTCACCACCGTACAGCTGGTCGCGCCGCCGGTGCAGACCGCCGGCGGCGGCAAGCAGTTCCCGGCCGACCCGACCGTCGGCAACCCGAGCTACGAGGACACGATCTACCCGATCGTCACCAAGTACTGCTCGGGCTGCCACAATCCGTCCTCGGCCAGCCCGCAGCAGCCGTACTTCGCCGATCCCAACATCGCCGACATCGACTCGGCCTACATCGCGGCGCAGCCCAAGATCGACCTCGCCACGCCGATCGACTCGCGCTTCTATCAGCGCCTGGCGGACGATCTGCACCACTGCTGGCCGTCGTCGACCTCCAACGGCGCGCCCGACTGTCCGGCGAGCGCCGCGACCATGCTCGCGGCGATCACCGCCTTCGCCAACGGCATCCCGGTGACGCCGATCAATCCGGCGTTGATCGTCTCCAACGCCGTCACGCTGACCCAGGGCGTGGTGGCCTCGGGCGGCAACCGCTTCGAGGGCTCGCTGATCGCCAAGTACACGTTCGAGAGCGGCCAGGGCAGCACCGCCTATGACGTCAGCGGCGTCACCCCGGAGGCGGATCTGACGCTCTCCGGCAACGTCACCTGGGACAGCGCCTGGGGCATCATCTTCGCCCAGGGCAGCTCCGCCCAGGCCTCGACCAGCTCGAGCTCCAAGCTCGCCACCATGATCCAGGAATCGGGCGAGTACTCGATCGAGGCGTGGGCCTCGCCCGCCAACGTCACCCAGGACACCGCCTGGATGGTGAGCTACTCGGGCAGCAACACCACGCGCAACATGACGCTCGCCCAGACCACCGAGCAGTACGAGGGCTTCGCGCGCTCGAGTGTCACCGACACCAACGGCATGCCGCCGCTCGTGACCACGACCGCCAACGGCGCGGCGCAGGCGGCGCTGCAGCACGTCGTGCTCACCTACGATCCGGTCAACGGCCAGAAGATCTACGTCAACGGCGTCTGGACCGGCGACGTGGATCCCTCCAAGGGCGGTTCGCTCGCCAACTGGGACAGCACTTTCGCGCTGGTGCTCGGTAACGAGACCAGCGGACAGCGCCAGTGGCAGGGCGAGCTCCGGCTGGTCGCCATCTACAACACCGCGCTCACCCCGTCGCAGGTGATGCAGAACTACAACGCCGGCGTCGGCCAGAAGTACTACCTGCTGTTCGGCGTCAGCTCCTTGACCGGCGTGCCGCAGTCGTACGTCATGTTCACCGCCAGCCAGTACGACAACTACAGCTATCTCTTTTATCAGCCGCGCTTCATCAGCCTGGACCCGACCGCCACCATTCCGTCCAACATCACGATGGCCGGCATCCGCATCGGCGTGAACGGCCAGCTGGCGCCGGCGGCGCAGTCCTACGCCACGCTCAGCGCCACGCTCGGCGGCGCCGCCTACACGGCGGGCACCACGCCTTCCAGCGGCCAGGCACTGTCGCCGCTCGGCACGGTGATCCCGGTGAATCTCGGCGCCGCCAACGACCTGTTCTTCCTGTCCTTCGACCAGGTCGGCACGCACAGCCATCCGTTCGTCGATCCGCCGGGCACGGTGGTGGCACCGACGCCCAACAACACCCCGCTGCCCGACTACGGCATGGCGACCTACGAGCGCATCAACAACTCGCTGTCGCTCATCACCGGCGTGGCGATCACCGACGCGGTAGTGCAGCCGCTGTTCGAGAGCTCGGAGCAGTCGATGCCGGCGGTGCCGCAGATCACGGCGTTCACCTCCTCGCAGCAGACCGCCATCTCGGCGCTCGCCAACGCCTACTGCGGCGAGCTCATGGCGAGCGCGACGCTGCGCGATGCCTTCTTCGGCACCGGGCTGGATGCCTCGCTCGGCAGCCTGTCCTCGAGCTTCTTCGGCGCGAGCGGCAGCAGCCAGCGCGCCATCGTGATCAACGCGCTCTCGAACAACGGCGTCGGCACCAGCGTCTCGCCGCAGACCGCGGCCGCCGTGCAGAGCGAGGTGGATGCGCTGATCACGCGCGTTCCGCAGATCAACTCCGCAGCTACCGTATCGCAGGCGACCGTCGCGGCATGCACCGCGGCGCTCGGCAGCCTGGCCGTGACCCTGCAGTAAAGGGATTGGAGAGGTAACTCAGATGCTGATTCGCAAGCGTCCCCCGCGGCCCACGCCGCCTGGCACTCCCTTCCAGCACGAGAACCACCCGCGCCCGGTGACGCGTCGCGAGATGCTCGGCGCGGGGCTCCTCGGAGCCTCCGGCATGGTGCTCGGGCCCGCCTGGCTCGGCAGCCTCCTCAAGGCGCAGAACGCGCGCGCCGGCGGACTGGACGCGGACATCGAGGCGCTGCTCGGCAGCACCCAGTGCAACATTCCGACCGCCTCCGGCTCGCTGCCGTTCATCGTCTTCGACCTGGCCGGCGGGGCCAACCTGGTCGGCTCCGAGGCCCTGGTGGGCCAGCAGGGCGGCCAGGCCAACTTCCTCTCGACCGCGGGCTTCAACAAGCTCGGCGTGCCCGGCAACATGGTGCCGACCTCCACCACCTTCATCTCGAGCGCGCTCGGGCTCCTGTGGCAGTCGGACGGGGCGATCCTGCGCGGCATCCAGTCGGTCGCCGCCGCCTCGACCCAGGCGGGCGTCAACGGCGCGGTGATCCCGGCGATGTCGCAGAACGACACCTCCTCGAACACCACCAATCCGATCTACGGCATCGCCGCCGCCGGCGCCAAGGGCACCGTGATCACGCTGGTCGGATCGGATTCCTCCACTTCCGGCGGCAACTCGATGCCGCTCATGTATACGGTCAACCCGGCGCTGCAGCCGGCCACGATCGATGAGCCCTCGGATGCGGTGGCGCTCGCGCCGCCGATGCCGGCGGGCGGTGTCGATCCGCTGGCGCTCGCCGAGCTCGAGTCGCAGACGCGCATCAGCGCCGGTACCGCGCTCTATCAGGGCGCCAGCTCGACCGGCACCGAGTTCACCGGCGCGCTCGCCGACCCGAGCGGCTCGACGCCGGGCGTGGTGCTGGTGCCCGGCAGCGGCAACGCCTCGCTCGATGCCGCCACCAAGAACCAGGTGCGCTGCTCGTACGTGCAGGCGGCCAATACCGCCAACATCTTCGCGGCCGGTCCCGCCGGCCTCGACCCGACGCAGGACCCGCTCATCGTGGGCGGCACCTCGCCGATCTTCACCGCCGCCGACTTCTCCAACCAGATGGTGGCGACCACCGCCTCGATCATGAAGCTGGTGATCGACGGCTACGCCGGCGCCGGCACCATCTCCTTCGGCGGCTACGACTACCACGACGGCACGCGCGCCACCGGCGAGACGGCCAACTTCCAGGCCGGCCAGATGATCGGCGCGGTGCTCGAGTACGCGGCGCGCAAGGGCGTGCCGATCATGATCCAGATCATGAGCGACGGCTCGCTGTCGGCCAACAGCACGGTCGACACCAGCGCCGCCGGGCGCGACAAGCTCGGCTGGCAGGGCGACAACTCGACGGTCGCCGCGACGCTGTTCCTGGTCTACAGCCCCAAGGGCCGCCCCGCGCTGCGCAACGGCGTGGCGGGCCAGCAGATCGGCTACTTCAGCTCCGACGGCTCGGTGGTGACCACCTCCAGCCCCGCGGCCAACTCGGTGAACCAGATCCCCGAGCTGATCATGCTCAACTACATGGGGCTGCTCGGCACGGACTCGCAGTTCACGACGCTGTTCCCGCAACAGGGACTCGGCGCCGCCTCGGCGCTCGCCGCCATGACGGTGTTCGAGCCGATCGTCTAACCGGGCCGGGCAGCGCGCGCAGCGCCGCCGCAGCACGCGCCGCAGAGCGCTCATTGTCGCGTTCCGCCGACGAGGCCGTGGCCGCACGCGCCGTGGCCGGGCTTTGCGGGCTGCTTCGTTGACAGTCTCGACTGCGCTGTGCGAGGGTTCCCGCGCTTGCGCGCAGCTCGGCTTCACAGCCCGAAGGATCTTCTCTTGAGCTTGCAAAGACCCGACGGTCCGGCGGCGCGTGACCGCCGGTCACGCGCGCGGGTTTTCTTAAGATGCGCGGCCGCGGCACTGCTCGCCGTAGCCACGGCCGCCGCCGCCCAGCGCGGCTACGACCTGCTGGCGCAGGCGGCGCCGGATTTCACCCTGCACGCCGTCGCCGGCGGCAACGTGCGCCTCTCCGAGCACCGCGGCGAGGTCGTGGTGCTGAGCTTCTGGGGCAGCGGCTGCGGCACCTGCCGCCGCCAGCTCGACGCGCTGAACAAAAGTCTCGCTACCTACCGCTCCGCGGGGCTCGAGGTCTACGGCGTCGGCGTCGACGACGACCCGACACGGGCGCTCGGGTTTGCGCGCGGTACGCCGGTGACCTTCCCCATGCTGCTCGATCCGGACAAGACGGTGGGTAAGGCCTACCGGGTCGACAATCTGCCGATGACCGTGCTGATCGATCGCGGCGGCACCATCCGCAACGTGCTGCGCGACTACAGTGTCAAGAGCGACGGTGTCTATCTCGAGCAGTTGCGGGTCCTGCTGAACGAATGATCGGAAAGACCATGCCCGAAGCCACCCTGATTCGCGCCGGCGCGCGCGCCGCGACCGCCGTGCGTGTCGCGACGCTCGGCTGCCTGCTGCTCGCCGCCGCGCAGCTCGCCGCCGCACAGGCCGCGCCCGGCA
>JASHVF010000142.1 GCA_030039615.1 Gammaproteobacteria bacterium
GAACAGCGCGCTCACGGCGCTCGCCCAGGATCGCGACGGATTCATCTGGATCGGCAGCCAGAGCGGACTGATGCGCTTCGACGGCTACCACTTCCGCACCTATCAGCACGACCCGCACGATGCCGGCTCGATTCCCTCGAACTTCGTGCAATCGCTGCACGCCGACGCCCAGGGAAATCTCTGGGTGGGAACCGCCAACGCGGGGCTCTCGCGCTACGACCCGCGCAGCGGCCGCTTCTTCACCTACCCGGTGGGCGGCGAGGCGGGCATCCGTGCCGCAAACGTCGAGGCCGTCCTCGAGGACGGCAATGGCGGTCTCTGGGTCGCAACCGACGGCGGCGTCGACCACCTGACGCTGCCGGGCGGCGTGGTGACTCACCTCGATACCGGGCACAGCGACAACCTGGCGCACGACTATGTGCTGGCCCTGCACCGCGAGTCCGACGACAGCCTCCTGGTCGGAGATCGCGGCGGACTGCTGCGCGTCCGGCCCGACGGCCACGGCTATCAACGCCTCTCGATCAGCGACGCGACGGGAGCCGCCGTGGCGACCGGTGTCGAGGTGTTCGCCGAGGATGGCGCCGGCCGGCTCTGGATCGGGACCACCCAACGCGGCGTTGCACTGTTCGACCCGGACGGTGCGATCCGGCTGCCGCAGCTCGTCGGCGCTGCTGCCGCCATCCTCGCCGATCAGTCGGTGCGCGGCATCGTCGCCGGCGCCGGCGGCAAGCTCATCATTGCCACCTACGGCGCCGGCCTCTTCGTGCTCGATCCGGCAACCCTCGCCGTCCGTCAGGTGTCTCACAGCGACGGCGATCAGAGCAGCCTCATGGCCGATGAGACCTATGGACTGCTGCGTGATCGGTCCGGGGTCCTGTGGGTGGCGACCGAACAGGGCCTGAGCGTGACCGATCCGTCGCAGATTGCCTTCGAGACGGCGGTCCCCGACCGCATGCGCACCGATCGGCTCACCGAGGGCAACGCGCTCGCGATCCTCGTCGACTCGCACGAGCGGCTCTGGGTCGGTCATCACACGAGCGGCGTCGACGTGTTCGGCACGGATGGCGCGCGTCTCGCCAACCTGCAGCCGAAAGGTGCCTCGGTCCGTGGCGCCTCCGATCGCAGCGTCTATGCCTTGGTCGAAACCAGCGACGGCACCGTATGGATGGGAACGCGCCATGGCCTCTACGCCGTGCACGAGGGCTGGCGCGTCGCGCCGGTCGCCTTTCCCGGCGAAGCCGAGGGCCCGAACGTGCAGCGGCTGCTCGTGGACGGCTCAAACCTCTGGGTGGGTACCCGTGGCGGACTCTTCTGCTACGAGACGCGCACCGGGCACTGGCGCAGCTACGGCGCGGAGGGGCCGGATGCGCTGTCGGATTCCTTCGTCATCGCCATCGCAGCGCGCGCCGACGGCAAGCTCTGGGTCGGCACCCGCAAGGGACTCAATCTGCTCGATCCGGCCGCCGGACTCAGGCTCAAGCTCGCCGCCCCGGCGGCACTCGAGCAGGGTTTCATCGTCGATCTGTGGAACGCACCCGATGGGCGGCTGTGGGTCGCGACCATCGACGACGGCGTCTACGTGCTGACGCCCGGGGCGCAGCAGTTCGCGATCCGCCATCTGACCGAGCAGGACGGACTACCGTCGGTGAACATCGACGCGCTGCAGCCGGACCGCGCGGGCGGCGTCTGGGTGAGCACTGCCAACGGACTCGGGGTGATCGATGCCCGCTCGCTCAAGGCGCGCAAATACCAGCGCGCCGACGGCGTCCGTTTCGGCGACTACTGGGCGCACGCCTCCGCACTCACGCCGGAGGGCGACCTGGTGTTCGGCGGGGTCGGGGGTCTCAGCGTCGTGCATCCCGCACTCATCGCGCCACGCCGCTTCGAGCCGCAGCTGCTCCTGAGCGGCATCGAGGCGGGCGGCCACGCACTCGCCGCGACGCCGTGGGTCAACGGCGCCGCAGGCGCTACGCCTCTCATGGTCAGCCCGGATGCCAACTCCTTCCAGGTCGAGTTTGCGGCCAGCGACTACACCGCCCCGCAGAGCCTGCGCTACGCCTACCGCCTTAAGGGTTACGACACCGACTGGTCGGTGGTCGATGCCACCGAGCGCAGGGCCGCCTACACCAACCTCGCGCCCGGAGACTACCAGCTCGAGGTGCGCGCCACCGACCGCGGCGGAATCTACGCCCCCGGCACTCTGCGTATTCCCGTGCGCGTGCACCCCGCGTGGTATCAGACATGGCTGTTCCGCCTGTTCGCTGCGGCGGCCGCCGTCTGTCTGGTCGCGCTGCTGGTGCACGCCCGCACCGCGTACCTGCGCCTGGTGAAGCTGCGCCTCGAGCGCCTGGTCGCCAAGCGCACCGAGGAGCTGCGCGCCAGCAAGCAGCAGATCGAGATGATCGCCTATCTCGATTCCATGACGGGCCTGCCCAACCGCCGCCTGTTCGCGGAGCGGTTCTCGAACCTGCGCGCCTCGGCCGACCGTAACCGCACGCCGTTCACGCTGTTACTGGTCGACCTCGACAAGTTCAAGGCGATCAACGACACGCTCGGACACGCCGCAGGCGATGCCGTGCTGATTGCGACCGGGCAGC
>JASHVF010000143.1 GCA_030039615.1 Gammaproteobacteria bacterium
GACAACTCCATCGTCCCGAACTCCTCCATCGACACCAACCTGCAGGACGCGGCGATCTTCCTCGAGCACCGCATGCGCTTCTCACCGCAGTGGAGCCTGCTGTACGGTCTGCGCGGCGACCTGGTGCAGCTGAACGATTCGGACCCGCTCTACGCGCAGGTCGCTGCCGACCCTGCAGCGAACTGGTCCCTCATCCCGGGCTTCCCGCGGTCGCAGCACACGGCCTGGTACGGCCTGTACAACGGCAACGTCAGCCTGGTGTACAGCCCGACCGAGAAGCTCTCCGCCTACGCGACCTACAACAATGCGCAGTACGTGCTCGCCAACGACAACGACGGCTCGATCGCCACGCTCGGGCTGGATCCGACCACGCAGCTGCGGGAGAACACGCTGCTCGAGGAAGCGGGTCTCAAGTTCGACCTGCTCGGCAAGGCGCTGTTCATTTCCACCGCCGGGTTCTACCAGGAACGTGCCCTGCCGATCGGCATCAACAGCCACACCACCGCCCACATCAGCGGCGCCGAGTTCGAGTTGAACTACCAGCCTGACCCGAATTTCTTCGCCACCGCGAGCTACTCCTACCTGCGCACGATGCTGGAGACGCCGTCGGGTTTCTGGAATTTCCCGGCCCAGCCGGGTTACAACATCGACGGGGCCGGTTCGGTCATCGTCTGGCAGCCAGGTCAGAGCTTCAAGGACCCGGGTGTGCCGCAGCATCTTTTCAACGTCCTCGCCAACTACAAGCTGAAGGACGGTTGGGGATTTCAGGGGAACCTGCAGGTGACGGGCCCGATCCAGACGACGCAAAGCGGCGCGGTGAATGTCGCCGCAACCGAGGCGGCCATGCAGGCCGCCTTCGGCCCGAACTCCTTCGTCGGCCTTCCGGCGGCCACCGTGGCGGCGGCCTATCCCACCTCAATCGCGTCGGGCTACTACACGCCGCCGACGATCCCGTGGCAGTACACGCTCAATGGGGCGGTTTTCTACAGTTTCCGGCAGCACTACACGCTCAAGTTCGCGATCTACAACCTCGCCAACCACCGCAATCTGGAGAACGACTATCCGTACTACGGCAACGACTTCCTGACGATACTTCCGCCGCGCAGCTATGATCTGACTTTTACCGGCAAGTTCTAGGGCTGATCGCGTGCGCAGAATGCACCTCGTGTGCGCCGTCGTACTGCTGGGCGCGCTGGCGGGCGCAGCCGGCGCCGCGCCCGAGCTGCCGATGGATCTGCCCGACTGGCGCACGACGCCGCTCGTCGATCACGATCTCGGCCACGGCCTGCACATGCTCGAGAGCTTCGGCGGCAACATCGGCGTGCTGCCGGGAGAGCAGGGTGTGCTGCTGGTCGATGCCGAGTGGCCCGAGCTCAACGAGCGGGTGCGCGCGCTGCTCGCGCGCATCTCACCCAAGCCGGTGCGCTATGTCATCGACACGCACTGGCACTGGGACCACGTCGGCGGGAATGGGGCGTTTGCCAGGGGCGGCGCCCTCATCATCTCGAGCCGCGAGACGCGCGACTACATCCTCGAGGCGCAGCGTGCCAACCGCGACAACACGGGTCAGTACACCCGCGACCCGGCCGCCGTGCCGGCGCTCGCCGTCGACTCCGGCACGCAGCGCCTCTACCTCGCAGGCCAGACCGTGGAGATCATCCACGCCCCTGCCGCGCACACCGGCGGCGATCTGATCGTGCGCTTCCTCGAGGCCGACGTACTGCAGACGGGCGACACCTTCTTTCATGGCTTCTACCCCGACATCGATTTCGAGCACGGCGGCAGCATCGACGGCATGATCGCCTTCTACGACACGCTCTATCGGCTGTGCGGACCGAACACGCGCGTCATCCCCGGCCACGGGCCGATGGCAAACCGCGAGGACATCCGCATCTACCAGGCCATGCTGCGCGAAGTGCGCAAGCGCGTCGCGGCCGCGATCGAGCGCGGCATGTCCGAGCAGCAGCTGATCGCCGCTCACCCGCTCGACGACCTCGATAAGGTCTGGGGCGGGAATCTCGTCAAGCAGCCCTATCTGCTCGCGATCGTCTACGAGGACCTCAAGGCGCACGGCGCCACGGCGCACTGACCCGCGGCGTCTCAGCCGCGCCAGGGGGGCGGCGTCAGACGGCGCTTGCCATCGCTCGAGAGCCTGACGCCCGGCTCGCCGAGCGATTCGCGGTCCCACAGCTCGCAGGTGACCTGGCGGTGCCGCTGGTCGAGCGCTTCGCAGTAGTTGGTGTAAAGACAAAGCCGCACTTGCGCGCCGCGTCCGCTCGCGACCTTGCGGAACCAGTCGGGATCCGCGAGCGCCTGGCGGGCGAAGCCGACGATGTCCGCCTGGCCGCTCGCCAGGATGGCCTCCGCCTGCTCGAATCCATGGATGCCGCCGGCGGCGACCACCGGGGTGCCGAGGCCGAGCGCGCGCACCGCGGCGCGCACCTCGGCGGTGGCGGCGAGATTTCTCCCGAAGGGACCGCGCGCGTCGGAGTAATACGACGGCATGCACTCGTAGCCGCTGCGGCCGGTGTAGGGATAGGCCGCCTCTCCGACCTTGGGCTGCTTCGCGTCCTCGAACTTGCCGCCGCGCGACAGCGACAGGTAGTCGAGTCCGGCGCGCGCGAACTCGCAGCCGAAGTACACGGCATCGCCGATCCCGCCGCCGCCGGCGATGCACTCCTCGGCGAGGAAGCGGCAGCCCACCGGGTAGTCCGCGCCGACCGCGGCGCGCACCGCACGGCATACCTCGAGCGGCAGCCGCACGCGCCGCGCGGCCGCGCCGCCGTAGCCGTCGCTGCGGCTGTTGAGAGGTGAGAGGAAGGACGCCATCGTATAGGCGTGGGCGAAGTGCAGCTCGACGCCGTCGAAGCCAGCCTCGCGGGCGCGCCGCGCGGCGGCGGCGAACAGGGGCGGGAGGCTCTCGGGGAGCTCGCGGATGTGCTCGAGGTGCGTGTCGGTGATGCGCTCGCGAGCGCCGTAGTCGAGCGCCTCGAGCTCGCGCGCGCTGAG
>JASHVF010000144.1 GCA_030039615.1 Gammaproteobacteria bacterium
CCCAGCACCGGGTCCCAGCCCCACGGAGGACTGCACGGGTCGCAGTTGTAGCTGTCATAGCTGGCCGCCCCGTCGTACAGAGCGGGCTGAACCTCACGACCGGTGTCGTGAGCGTTGACGAAGTTTGTGCCGTCCAGACTCACTTCGACGATGGCGCCTCCCCAGGCGGTATCGAGGCCGATGCGGGCGGTGTGTCCATTGGCATAGCTCGTCAGATACAGAACCCCGTTGCTCGAAGACGTCTGGGCAGGGGGCGTGGGAGCCGTGTCAGTCTGCGGCGCAGGTCCGCCTCCCCCTCCTCCGCAAGCGCTGACCGCGGCCAACGCTGCGACCGCGAGGAGCCTCGCGAGGCGCATACCCAGCTCCCTTCTACCGGCAGGTTGATTTAATGTTAGAGGTTGGAAAACGCGTGATGCCGACCGGGGTTGACGTCAACGCGAAACGTCCGCGCGCAGAGCCTTGGACCGCGGCAACGTGGCCACCGCGGTCAGCGCACCGGCGAGTGCCAGCGCGGCTGCAATCCACTGCATCATCTTCACGGTGTCGTCGATCGAAGCGGCGATGAGGGCGCGCGCTTGGGCCCGCGCCGCCTCGGGGAGGCTCGCCGGCAACGGCGGGATGACAAAGCCGGCGCGCGCAGACTCGACAGCATCCCGTACCTCGGGCGAGGCCGCCGCCACCTCGAGGCGGCGCTCCAGCGAGCGCGACATGCTGCCGACCGCGAGGCTGCCGAGCACGGCGATGACGAGCAGGCTGCCGACGGAGGCGACTGCGTTGTTGATCCCCGAGGCGACGCCGGTGCGATGCGTCGGCACGGCGTTGAGCACCGCGGTCGTGAGCGGTGCGACCGTCACGGCCATGCCGAACCCAAGCACCACCATGGCCACGAGCACGGTCCAGTAGGGCTGGCGACTGAGCGCGAGCAGCGCAAAGCCGCACGCGGCGATCGCCGGGCCGATGATGAGCGGTCCACGGGCGCCGAAACGATCGATCAGCCCGCCCGACCAGCGCGACAGCACGCCGAGAATCACCGTGAAGGGCAGATAAGCCGCGCCGGCGGCGGTCGCCGAATAGCCGCGTGCCTGAATGAGGAGAAAAGGCAGGAAGAAGAACCCGCCGCCGAGTCCGCCGTAGAGCAACAGCGTCAGCAGGTTGATGCCGCTGAAGGTCGGCGAGCGGAACAGCTCGAGCGGCATCATGGGGGCACTGCTCAAGTGCTCGGCGATGAGGAACAGCACCAGCAAGCCGACGCCCGCCGCCAGCGACACCGTCACTGCAGGACTCGCCCAGCCGGGACCGGAGGAAGCGATGAGTCCGTACACGAGGCTCGCGAGCCCCGCGAATGCCAGCAGGCTACCGAGCCAGTCGACCTCAGGCGGCGCACTGGGATCGCGGCTCTCGGGCACACGACTGAGCGCGATCCACACCGTCGGGAGCGCGAGCAGCGGATTGATGAGAAAGATCACCCGCCAGGACCAGTGATCCAGCAGCCCGCCGCCCAGGAGCGGCGCCGCTCCCGCCGCGATGGCCGAAGCGCCCGACCAGATGCCGATCGCGGCGCCGCGCTCGTGCTCCTCGAATGTCGCGCTGATGAGCGCGAGCGAGCACGGCACCAGGAGCGCCGCACCGATCCCGGAAATCACACGCCCGGCGAGCAGCATCGGCACCCCGGTCGAGAGGCCGCAGCCGAGCGAGGCGCTCGCGAAGAGACTCACTCCGATCACGAACATGCGGCGCCGGCCGAAACGGTCGGCGGCCGCGCCGCCGGCAAGCAGCAACGCCGACATCGACAGGGTGTACGCGTTGATCACCCACTGCATCGCGGCCAGCGTCGTGCGCAGATCCGCCTCGATCGCGGGCAAGGCAACGTTGACCACCGACTCATCGACGTACGCCAGAGTGGAGCCGAGCACCGCGACCGCGACGACCCAGTATCTCCCGGCAGGCCCGGCCGGCGGGTCAGGTCTCGGCAACTCTGCCCGGCCACTCATAGAGGTCCATGATCTTTCCCATCAGCTCGACTGCGGTGTCCGGGACGCCGCCGAGGCGCGCCGCAACCCTGTGAGAACGCACGTTCTCGCGCTGCACGACCGAGACGATCCTCGGCAGCGCCAGGACCTCCCGGGCGTAGGCCAGTACCGATCTCGCCGCCTCGCCGGCGTATCCATGGCCCCAGTGCTCACGAGCGAAGGTCCAGCCGAGCTCCCGCTCGAAGGACACGCGCGCATCTTCCGGCACTTCCTCTCGCGACCACCAGCAGCGTGGCGCAGTGCGCGCGCCTGCTTCGATTTCGATCAGGAGCGGACTCAAACCGCAGCGCCCGAGGAGCGCGCCGTCCGACTTGCGCGCCACCGCCAGCTGACCGAGACCAAGGTTCTCATAGCTCGACACCGTCGCATTGAGCCACAAGAGCGATTCATCCACGGTTCGCGGCCGGCCATGCCCGATGTAGAGCGCAACCTCGGGATCCGCCTGGATTCGCGCGAAGAATCCGAAATCGGAGGAGCGCATTCGCCGCAGCACGAGGCGCTCGGTCGTAAGCAGCTCCGTCCCAGGCCGCAGCGTCACGGAAACAGTCTCGGTGCTGCGAGCACGCACGTCCGGGCGGCCACAGCCGCCAGGAGCCCGCGGCATCGCTTCAATGGAGTGGTCAGGCGCCAAGCCTCCTGTCCTGCGGAGCGTTGCGCCATTATATGGAAGGCGACGCGAGGTCCCGAGCACCGGAACCGGGGCGCCTTGAAGGGAGGGAGGCTAGTCCGGCTGGCCGGTCAGCTCGCCGCTCTGCCTCCAAGATAACCGGCGAGATCCTCCACGATGTCGCGCGCGTCGTCTTCTGCCCCGAGGATGAACGTCGACTTGCGCCGCCGCAGCAGCGGCAGTCCGATCGCGTACAGTCCCGGTGCCCCGACCACGGCCCCGCCCTCGTGCCTGAGCCCGCCGCGGCGATCGAACACCGGCAGCTCGAGCCAGTGATACTCGGGGCGGAAGCCGGTCGCCCAGACGATCGAGCCGATCTCGCCGCTGCGCAGATCGAGCGACAATCGCGGTGCTGCCGGCGCCCGGCTCGGCTCGAAGCGCTCCGGCGCTGCGAGCGCGCTGCCCGGCGCCCGATCGCGCTCCCAGGCGTCGAAGGTCTCGAGCAGCCGCTCCATCTTGAGGTCGGCGAGTGCAAACTGATTGGCCAGCCCGCCGGAGAACAGCGCGCGGCCGTCGCGTATCGCGCTCAAGCGGCCGACCAGCTCGACACCCGCGGCCTGCAGCACGTTGAGGTCGAGAGTCGCGTGGGCAGGTGTGCCGACGAGCTGTGGCGAGGGGAGCCGGCGGGCGCGCTCGATATCGTCGATCTCATCGTAGCGCTGACTCCAGACACCGGAGGCCTCCATCCACCACAGCACGTCGCGTCCACGGTAATTCCGCGGCAGCCGTACGTGCTCGCCCACCGACAGCGTGACCGGACGCCCCGAGCGGCGAATCTCCTCGGCCAGTTGCACGCCGGTGGCCGAGGCGCCGACCACCAGCACGCCGCCAGGCGGCAGCCGTTGCGGGTTGCCGTAGTCGAAGGGAGTGACACACTCGATCCGCCCGGGCACGGCCTGCGAAAGCTGCGGCACGTGCGGCACGTTCGCGGCGCCGCTCGCGAGCACAACGCTGCGGCAACGGATCGCACCGCCTTCCGTAGCGACACGGTAGCCGCCGTCGATGCGCTGCACGGAAGCGACCGGCGTATGGGTACGTACCGGTGCCGCACTCGCGGCCGCGAAGCCCGCGATGTGCGCCACGACCTCGGGCATGGTCATGAAGCCGTCGGGATCGGCACCTTTGTAAGGATAGCCGGGCAGCCGGCTCTGCCAGTTGGGCGTCAGCAGCCGCAGCGAGTCCCAGCGCTCGCGCCGCCACGAGTTGGCCACCTCGCCCCGCTCGAGCACTACGTGCTCGATCGCGCGATCGGTGAGGGCGCGGCTCACCGCAAGCCCGGCGTGCCCGGCGCCGATGACGACCGTGGTCAGCTGTTCGATGGTGAGCCCGTCGCCCGCCAGCGCGTTCCCGCTAAACGACCTCGACGGTCACGTTCGTCGGGTTGGTGATGATGTCGTAGACGGCGGAGCGCTTCTGCGACTGCGCCACCAGCGCCTCGATCTCCTTCTTGGAGGCGTCGGCATCGATGTGGAAGGTCACCTTGATGTTGTCGTAGCCGTTACGCACATCGCTGTCGATGCCGAGGATGCCGAAGATGTTCATCCTGCCCTCGAGCTTCGCCTCCACCGAGCGCAGCTGAATGCCGCGGTTCTGCGCCACCGCGGCCACACCCGCCGTCAGGCAGCTCGCGAGGCCTACGAGCACCAGCTCCACCGGAGTGGCGCCGAGATCCTCCGAGGCGAATACCTCCGGGTGATCGGTCTCGAACGAGAACTCGGTCTTGTGCGACTGCTCGGCGCCGAGCCCGTGGAAGCCCCGCACCGTCGAGCGGGCGTGCGTGCCCTTCTGCCACTTGCACGTCGCGCGCCAGGTGAACTCGGCGGCCGCGGGCGCATCCTTCAGCGCCTCGCGTGCGTCGAGCAGCGCCTGAACGTTGACCCCGTTGTTGACCCTGGTGTTGACGGCCGGCTGTGCCATTTCTGTCTCTCCTTCGTCGGGGAACCGAGGGTAAAGAGCGCCTCGCCCCCGCACCATGACTGATTGGTTATGAGCCGCTCACTGGCGGTAATTGGTGGCGGCAATGCACAGGCCTATGATGCCCCTTTATACAGCGTTTCGGGAGCCGCGCCCGTGGAAGCAGCGCGTCAATTCGGCTTTGAGACCCGTCAGGTTCACGCCGGGCAACGTCCCGACCCGAATACCGGGGCACGTGCGGTACCGATCTTCCAGACGACCAGCTACGTCTTCGAGGACCCGGCCTCGGCGGCCGCGTACTTCAACCTGCAGGAGTACGGCAACACCTACTCGAGGATCGTCAACCCCACGGTGGCCGCATTCGAGGAGCGCGTCGCGAGTCTCGAGGGCGGCAGCGGCGCCGTCGCCTTCGCGAGCGGCCTGGCCGCGCAGGCCGCGGCGCTCTTTACGCTGCTGCTGCCGGGCGATCACGTGGTGTCCTCGGCGGCGCTCTACGGCGGCACGGTCAACCAGTTCAAGCACGTGCTGCGCAAGATGAACGTGGAGCTCAGCTGGGTGGATCCCGACGATCCCGGCGCCTGGAAGAGCGCAGTGCGAGGCAACACCAAGGCGTTCTTTGCGGAGACGATCGGCAACCCCGGCGGTAACGTGCTCGACATCCAGGCGGTCGCCGCAATCGCACACGAGCACGGCCTGCCGCTGCTCGTCGACAACACCTTCGCGACCCCCTACCTGTGTCGGCCGCTCGAGTGGGGCGCGGATATCGTGCTGCACTCGGCGACCAAGTTCATCGGTGGCCACGGCACCAGCATCGGCGGCGTGGTCGTCGACGCGGGACAATTCAACTGGTCGAACGGCCGCTTTCCGGTGGTGGCCGACCCCTCCCCGGCATACCACGGGCTGCAGTTTCACGAGACCTTCGGCACTTACGGCTATCTCATGAAGCTGCGCGCCGAGACGCTGCGGGACCTTGGGGCCTGCATGAGTCCGTTCAACGCCTTCCTGTTCCTGCAGGGACTCGAGACGCTTTCGCTGCGCATGGCGCGCCACGTCGAGAACGCCGGCACGGTGGCCCGCTACCTGGCCGCCCACGAGCTGGCAGCGAATGTAACCTACCCGGGCTTGAGCGGCAGCCGTTACCACGCACTGGCGGAGAAGTACCTGCCGCGGGGCACGGGCTCGGTGTTCTCGTTCGACATCCGCGGCGGGCGCGACGCCGGACAGGAGTTCATCCGCGGCGTCACCCTCTGGTCGCACCTCGCGAATGTCGGCGACGCCAAGAGCCTCATCATCCATCCGGCCAGCACCACGCACCGGCAACTCGATGAGCAGGAGCTCAAGGCCGCCGGTGTCGGCCCCGGGACGATCCGGCTGTCCGTCGGCATCGAGGACGCCGACGATCTCATCTGGGACCTCGAGCAGGGGTTTGCGCGGGCGCGCGCTGCGCCTTCGCTGGAGGGCGGACGATGACGAGTTTCGATCTCAGCCGCTACCAGGACCCGCTGGTCATTCAGCGGACACTGTTGACCGCCAGAACCATCGCCATCGTCGGCCTGTCGGGCAACCCGCTGCGCGCCAGCTACTTCGTCGGCTTCTACCTGCAGCGGCACAACTACCGCATCATCCCCGTCAACCCGCGCGAGGCCGAGATTCTCGGCGAGAAAAGCTACGCGAGTCTGCGCGAGGTGCCGCTCGCGGTCGACATCGTCAACGTGTTCCGGGCACCGGCAGCGCTGCCCGGGATTGCCGCCGAGGCGGTCGCCATCGGTGCCAGGTGCCTGTGGTGCCAGTTCGGGGTGATCAACGAGGAAGGCGCGCGCATCGCCGAGCAGGCCGGCCTGGACGTGGTCATGGACCGCTGCATCAAGGTCGAGCATGCGCGCTACGCGGGCCGCATGCATTGGCTCGGCTTCAACACCCAGCGCGTCACCTCGGTGCGCAGCGGCCTGCAGTAGAGGCGAGCGCGCCGCGGCCTGGCAATCCGAGGCACACGGGCTCTATCTTCCGGTAGACGTCCTCCTCGCACCCGCTCGCTGCGCGACACCCCCCAAGCTGGGGATGTCTCGACCCCGTCAGCACGCCTAAGTTCTTGCGGCGTGACTCCCGCGACCCATCTTACGAGCGAGCCTGAGCTTTCCGCGGGTCGGGCGTATGTACCCGGGCGCAAAGCGCGTGGTGAAGGGACGGCGGCGCGCGCGGCGTGGTGGGTGCGGTTGCTGTCGCGCATCCCTCTGGCGGTGCTGCATGCAGCGGCGAGCCTCTTCGGCCGGCTCGCGCATCGACTCGTCCCCTACCGCCGGCAGCTGGTGCTCGAGAGTCTCGCGACCACCTTCCCCGAGCTCTCGGGGTCCGAGCTGCGCAGCCTGAGGCGCCGCTACTACGTGCACTTCGCGCAGATGGCCGCCGAGCTCATCAAGGCCTGTGCATTCGCGCCGTCCGAGCTGCGCCGCCGGGTGCGCATCGTGAACCTCGACGCCCCGCGGGCATTGCTCGCCGAGGGCCGCAGCGTGCTGCTCGTCGCCGCGCACCAGAGCAACTGGGAATGGATGCTGCTCGCGCTCTCGCTCGAGCTCGGCTATCCGGTCGATGCCGCTTATAAGCCGCTGGCGAATCCCTGGGCGGAACGCGAGATGAAGAAGCTGCGCAGCCGCTTCGGCAGCCGCCTGGTGCCGGCCAAGGAGCTCTTGCCCGACATCCTGCGCGGCGGCGCTGCGGCTCGCGCCATCGCCATGGTCGCCGACCAGGAGCCGCGCAGCAGCGAGCGGCGGCACTGGACACGGTTCCTCAACCGCGACACCGCCTTCTACATGGGCCCGGAGGAGATTGCGCGCGTGACACGCTTTCCGGTCTTCTTCGTAACCATGCGCCGCCGCGCGCGCGGCTACTATGAGATGGAGTTCCGCGCGCTGCCCGCCGTGGAGCCGGGGCAGCCGGCCGGTGCCCTCACCGAGCGCTACGCGCGTCTCGTCGAGGAGCAGATCCGCGCTGCTCCGTCCGAGTGGCTGTGGTCGCACAAGCGCTGGAAGCTCCGCAAGTCCCTGTACCAGCACCATAGAGACGGCGGTCGCACGTGAGCGCCGCCGTCGTCTGGCTGCTGGTCGCGAGCGCGCTCGTGGCGATCCTCCTGGCGGGGCTCGCGGGGGCGCTGCAGATTCTGATCGGAACCTATCGGCTCACCGACGTGCCCCGCCTGCCGCCTGCGGCACACGCCGCCGCCCTCAGGCGACGACGCAGCTAGGAAAGCAGGTCGTCGCCGACCGCCTGACGGGGGTCTGCGGGTGCATTCGAGGCGTCGCCGACGGCTGGAGCCGACTGCGCAGCGCCGCTGCGCTCGAGCAGCGCCTGCGCGAACAGCGCCTCCACGGGATATCCGGTGCGTGCCTGGATCCAGCGGAACGCCGAGGCGAGCGATGCGGCGCTCCACAGCACCTGGCCCTCGGCGCTGGTCACGTCCCAGGGTGCGAAGGTCATGCTGTCGCTGCGGAATCGAATCAGGCGCATGACGGTTCCGACCCTCACGCACCACACGTTCGGTTGAATCTCCTCAACGCTATAGTCCATGGCGCACTTCCCCGCGTCCCTTGCAATTGCGCGCGCGACTTAACAAATGCTTGATCGCGCGCCGGCTAGCATAAGCCCGTTGGTGTGCGCCGCAACCCCATTGAACATATGGCCTGTTGAGTGAACATAAGCTCTGGCGGGGCGTGGCGCGCTGCGGCGCGCCCGGCAACCGTCGCGCGGGTGCGATAGCGCGACGATTCTAACTTCCAACTATGCGTCGGCGGCGAGCGGCCGCGGCGGCACGCGCAGCACGTGTGCTTCGCGGATCGGCACGTTGATGAGCGCCGCCAGGAGCGCCAGCGCCATGTCCGCGTACCACATCCAGCCGTAGTCGCCGAAGCGCACCAGCGCCAGCCCGCCGAGCCACGCACCGAAGAACCCGCCGATCTGGTGCGAGAGCAGCGTCAGCCCGAAGAGCGTCGCGAGATAGCGCACTCCGAAGAGCTTGCCGACCAGTCCCGCGGTGGGCGGCACGGTGGACAGCCAGGTGAGCCCCAGCACGGCGGCGAACAGGTAGAACGTCAACGGCGTGCGCGGCATCAGCAGGTATACGCCGATGGCGACGGCGCGGATGAAGTACACGCCGAACAGCAGCCACTTCATCCGGTAGAGGCCGCCCAGCCAGCCGATGCCGAGACTCCCGGCGACGTTCGACAGGCCGATGATGGCGAGCGAGCTGGCCGCTACGCTCGCCCGCAGCGCGCACAGATTCACCTCGCCCGGCAGATGTGTCACCAGGAATGCGATGTGAAAGCCGCAGGTGAAGAATCCGATGAGCAGGCACCAGTAGCTGCGATCGCGCAGCGCCGCGCGCAGCTGCGCACCGAGGGGCGCAGCGTCCGCGGCGCTGTCCGCCGGCGTCTCAGGAGGCGGTGGCCCGCGCCCGGGGCGGACCAGGCGCAAGCCGAGCGGAATGGTGGCGAGCGCCGCAGCCGCGAGCGCGTACATGGCCGCCACCCAGCCGAAGGTCGCGATCAGGAGCTCGCTCGCGGGCGCGAGCAGGAACTGCCCGAGGCTCCCGCCGGCGTTGATGAAGCCCGATGCAAAGGCGCGCTGCTGCGGCGCGAGGCGGCGCGCCGTGGCGCCGATCAGCACCGAGAAGCTGCCGCCCGCCGCGCCCGCGGCGAACAGGATGCCGATGGCGAGGATCAGGCCCGGCTCGCTCGAGACGGCGGTGGTGAGCGCCGCGCCGGCCGCGAGAGTCAGGGCGCCGGCGAGCAGCACTGCCCCCGAGCCGTAGCGATCGGCGAGCACTCCGAACACGGGTTGTG
This sequence comes from Gammaproteobacteria bacterium, assembly GCA_030039615.1. Taxonomy (GTDB): domain Bacteria; phylum Pseudomonadota; class Gammaproteobacteria; order Steroidobacterales; family Steroidobacteraceae; genus 13-2-20CM-66-19. The sequence goes on from JASHVF010000144.1 coordinate 9,444, forward strand.
CCAGCCCCCACACGAACTGCCCGATCGCCATCGCGAGGCTGATCGCCACGATGCCGAGCCCGGTGGCCTTGTTGAGCGGCGCGACGAACAGGCCGAGCGACTGCCGCGCGCCCATGGTGATGAGAAGGATGGCCGCCGCGGCCAGCACGACGTGCCGCGTCCTGTCGCGCGGCGCTGGCGCAGCCACGTTCGCCGGTTGCGGCAGACTCAGGCGGCCTTCAGCCGCACCGGCAGCGAGCGCACGCGCGTCCCCGTGGCCGCAAAGATCGCATTGGCGAGCGCCGGAATCACGGGCGGCAGTGCCGGCTCGCCGAGTCCGGTCGGCGGCTTTGCGGACTTGACCCAGGCGATCTCGATCTCCGGCGTGAGCGGCATGCGTGCCAGCGGGAAGCTGTCGAAGTTGCTCTGCTGAACCACGCCGTCGACGAACTCGATGGCCTGTCCGGCGAGCGCCTGCGCCAGCCCGTCGATCACCGCTCCCCGTACCTGGTTCTCGGCTCCCATGGGGTTCACGATCTGGCTGCCGATGTCCCCGGCGACCCACACCTTGTGAACCTGGACGGCATCGCCCGCGACGCTCGCCTCGACCACCTCGGCAAAGTAGCCCCGATGCGAGAAGTAGAAGGCGAATCCCCGCCCCCTGCCCGGCTGCGCGCTGCGCGTGGACCACCCCGAGATCGCGAGGACCTTCTCGATCACGTCGCGCGCCCGCCCGGTATCGAAGGCGATGCCGTTGCCGGGTGCCGGCACCTCGCGACGCTCGCCGAGCAGAGTCAGCATGAGCGCCGGCAGGTCGGTGCCGGCGGCAAGGGCCACCTCGTCGAGAAAGGATTGCGAGGCGAAGGCGAGCGCGTTGGAGCCGGGCGCGCGCAGTGCTCCCGTCGTCACGACGGTCGGCATCATCGACTGGCTGTAGCGCAGGTGCGGGACGAGCCCGGCGGGCGGCATTGCCACGTTGTAGCCGGCGGCGCGCGCCGGCGTCTTGCCGTCGCCGAAGGTCACGAAGTGATCCGCGAAGGCGATGAGCTCGCCGTTGGCACCGATCCCCGCCTCGAAACTGTGCCACCCTCCGGGGCGGTAATAGTCGCGGCGCATGTCGTCCTCGCGCGACCAGATGAGCTGCACCGGCACGCCGGGAACCGCACGGGCGATGGCCGCCGCCTGCACCATGTAATCGTTCATGAGCCGGCGGCCGAAGCCGCCGCCGCAGCGCGTCAGGTGCAGCCTGATGTTCTCGGGCCCGATGCCGAGCGCCTTCTCAAGCACCGTGAGTCCGCGCTGCGGCGTCTGGCTGGGCGCCCAGATCTCGAGCTTGCCGTCGTGGTAGCGGGCCGCGCAGTTCTGCGGCTCCATGGGGGCATGCGCGATGAAGGGATAGTCGTAGCGCGCGGCGACGCGCTTCACCGCCGCGGCGAGCTGCCGCGTCGGATCGCCATCGACGCGCAGGTCCTCCGCCGGGCGGGCCGCGATCATCGCCTCGGCCCGGGCGCGGTACGCGGAGGAGCTGTGGCCAGCCGCCGCGCTCAGGTCCCACTCGACCACGAGCTTGGCGCGCGCCTCGTTGGCGAGCCACCAGTTGGTGGCGAGGATCGCGACACCGTCGGCGAGACCCGAGTCGTAGTCGCCGTTGCCGGTCATCGGAATGACGTGGCGCACCCCGGCTGCGCGCTGCGCCGCCGCGACGTCCGCCTTGACGAGCCGGCCGCCGTAGGCCGGCGCAACCTCGTAGACCGCGTACAGCATGCCGGGAAGGCGTGTATCGATGCCGAAGATCGGCTCGCCTTTCACGATCCTGTGGCTGTCGACCCCGATCGTCGGGCGCCCGATGATGCTGAACTGCGCCGGATCCTTGAGCGGCACGCGGCTCGGGTCGGGAGGCGGCAGCGATGCCGCGGCGGATGCGACCTCGCCGTAGCCGAGCGAGCGGCCGGTGGCGCGATGAAAGATGCGCCCCTTGCCGGTGGTGAGCTCGGCGGCGTCCACCTTCAAGCGGTTGGCCGCAGCCTGCACGAGCATCGCGCGCGCCGCGGCACCCGTCTGTCGCATCGGCATCCAGTCGCGCGTGGTGGCGGTGCTGCCGCCCGCGTATTGCTCCCCGTAGCGCGCCTGATCGACCTCGGCCTGCGCGATGCGCACCTGACTCCAGTCGCAGTCGAGCTCATCCGCGACGATCATCGGCAGTGAGGTCTTGATGCCCTGCCCGATCTCGGGGTTCTTCGACATGATGGTCACGGTGCCGTCGGGCGCAATCGCGACGAACGCGGAAAGCTCGGCCGCTACCGCGGGCTCGCCCGCCGCGGCATGCGCGGCGCCGAACGGCAGCGGGATCAGCGCATCGAGCGCGAGCCCGCCGCCGGCGAGGAGCGAGGCCTTGAGAACGGTGCGCCGGTCGATCCCGGCGGCTCGCGGCTCAGGCGACATGACCCGCCTCCTCGACGCCCGCGGCCGTGCGGATCGCACTGCGGATGCGGTGGTAGCAGGCGCAGCGGCAGATGTTGCCGGTCATCGCCGCATTGATCTCTGCATCGCTCGGCTGCGACGTGCGCGAGAGCAACGCGCACGCCGTCATGATCTGTCCCGCCTGGCAGTAGCCGCACTGCATGACGTCGATCTCGAGCCACGCCCGCTGCAGCCGGGCGCCGATCTCGGTGGCGCCGATCTGCTCGATGGTGCGGATCTTCGCCTTGCCGAGGCTGCCGACGCGCAGCAGGCAGGAGCGCTGCGCAGCGCCGTCGACGTGCACGGTGCAGGCTCCGCACAGGCCCCTGCCGCAGCCGTATTTCGTGCCGACCAGCCCGAGCTCGTCGCGCAGCACCCACAGCAACGGCATTTCGGCGGGCACGTCCACCTCGTGAACGGCGCCGTTGATCTCGAGTCGATATCCCATGACTGCACCCGCCTTGCGTCCGCCTCCGACGCAATATATGCCCATCCCGGGAACGGCCGAAAGCGCCGCGCCGCCGCCCGCGGCGCGAACCTGAGCTCAGCCGCCAGCGGCAGCTACCTCGCCGTCAGATGCTGGACGGCCTCGAGGGCCTGCTCGACGTTCTTATCCGGCGCGACGCCGGTGATGGTCTCGGCGACCTTGCCGTCCCTGGTGAGGACGAAGGTGGTGCGCTCGACGAAATCATGTCCGATCTCGACGCCCCTGACATCCTTCAGTCCGGGCGGTCCCTGCTTTACCTTCAGGTCGTAAGAGCGGGCGATGCTGCCGTCGGCATCGGAAGCCGTGGGAAACTTGCCGGCGCAGAAGTTCGGATCCGCGGAGAAGTCGTTGAGGCGCGCGATGCTGTCGAGGGACACCCCGACGATGGTGGCGCCCGCGGCGCTGAACTTGTCCTTGTTCTCGGCGAACGTGTGCGCCTGCAGGTCGCAGCCGCCGGTGTAGGCCGACGGGTAGAAGTACACCACCACCGGCCCCTTGGCGAGCGCATCCTTGAGCGAGAACGTGAAGGGCTTGCCCGCGAGCGAGGCCTGGGTCGTGAACTGCGGCGCGCTCGAGCCCGCCTGCAAGGCCGCGAGCGCCGGCATGGCAGCCACGCAGGCGAACAGAGAAACGACTTGAGCCTTGTTCATGGGTCACCTCGTGGGCCTTCAAGGGGCGGCTATGTTGGCACGCGCGCCGCGTTCCCGCGAGCGCACCCCGGCCCCGGGAACCGCTCTTTCTGAATCAGTCCCTTGTGACGCCGTCCGCACTCCTGATGTCGCGAGTTGCAATGAGACTGTAACGTGCGCCCGGCGTTGGGTAGAGTCCGCGGTGCGGCAGTCGATTTGGTGTTGCAGCAGGGAGTCACTATGCTGAATCTCACCAATTTCCGGTGCGCCGTGTCGCTGTGGCGACGCCGCGCCACCCTCGCACTCGTGCTCGGTTGCGCCGTCGGCGCGATGCCCGCCGGCTCGACGTTCACAGCCGCCGCGGCGAATGCCGCGGCAACGCCCTCGGGTGCCGTTCCCGGTCTGGTGCAACTGCCCGGCCATGTGAACGGACGCGCCCGGCCGCAGTTCGACCTGGGTCCCGCGCCCGACTCGCTCGCCGTACACGGCCTCGAGATCGTGTTGGCGAAAACCCCGGCACAGCAGCAGGCGATCGAGGCGTTGATCGCCGCACAGCAGGACCCGCGGTCGACGCTCTACCACCGCTGGCTCACTCCGGCGCAGTACGGCGCGCGCTTCGGCGCAAGCGCCGCTACCGTCGCTGCCATGACCCGCTGGCTCGAAGCTGGCGGCTTCAGCGTCGACGCGCTGCCCGCCAACCGCTCGGAGCTGCGCTTTCACGGCACCAAGGCGCAGGTGGAGGCGGCATTTCACCTTGAGATCGATCTCTTCGAGGTGGCTGGCGTAAAGCACTATGCCAACGTCAGCAATCCGCAGGTGCCCGCGGGGCTCGCGCCGGCCATCGCCACGATCCACGGGCTCAATGACTTCTACCCGCGCTCGACCCTCAGGCAGCGGTCCGCACATGGCGTCGACGCCAGGCCCCAGATCACCTACGACGCAGGCGCCGAGAGCTTCATCGCCCCCGGCGACTTCGCCGTGATGTACAACGTCGGGCCGCTCTACAGCGCGGGCATCAACGGCAGCGGCGTGACCATCGCGGTCCCCGAAGAGAGCGACATCGATCCAACGGTAGCCGACACCTTCTGGAGCGATCTTGGGATCGCGGTACCGGCGACGATCGATCCCAGGACGGTTCCCGGAGGAAACGACCCCGGACAGACCATGGACGGCAACGAGTCCGAGGCTTACCTCGACGTCGAGGTCGCGGGCGGCATCGCCCCGGGCGCAACCATCGTGGTGGTGAGCGACACCAACGCCGCCGATGCCTTCCAGTACATCATCGAGCAGAATCTTGGCCAGGTAGTCAGTATCTCTTTCAGCGCCTGCGAGAGCGACCTGGGCTCGGACAACAGCGCCATCGACACCTTGTTCTCGGAGGCGGCCACCCAGGGTGAGACGGTGCTCGTGGCGAGCGATGATGCGGGGGTTGCGGGCTGCGAGCAGAATCTCTTCACTCAGGGGACGCTCGCGACCACCGGCTTCGCCGTCAACGGGCTGGCTGCGAGCCCCCACGCCCTGGCGGTCGGCGGCACCGACTTCGATCCGACGCAGCCCCAGAGCTGGGCGAGCAGCAATGCCGCCGGTACCCTCGCCAACGCGCAGGCGCACATTCCCGAGATGGTCTGGAACGACACCTGCGCCAATCCGCTGATCGCCCAGTTTCTCTCGACCACCACCAGCGCGCTCTGCAACGAGGCCGAGTACGACGGCGAGCCGAATCCGTTCCTCGAGATCGCCGGCAGCGGCGCGGGCGTCAGCAGCTGTACGTCGGTGGATTCCATCACCAATGCCTGCAAGGGTGGCTACGCGGTGCCGAGCTGGCAGTCCGGCGTCGCCGGTATTTCCGGGCTTTCCGGCCGCGCGCTGCCGGACGTCGCGGTGGCCTCCGCCGGCTGGATCATCTGCTCCTGGGACGACGCGACCTGCAACCCGGCGAACGAAAACGACGTCGACATCGTCGGCGGCACCTCCTCGTCAACGCCCGCGGTCGCGGCCATCGTCGCGCTGCTCGATCAGGAGATGGGCGGCGGCCAGGGTCTCCTCAACCCGGTGCTCTATCAGCTCGCGGCGACCGAGTACGGCACGGCGGCGGCGCCCAACGCGAGCGCCGCGGGCTGCAGCGCGAGTCTCGGCGCAACGATCGGCGCAAACTGCATCTTCTACAACGTGGTCGCCGGCAGTGACGCCATGCCGTGCACGGTCGCTTCTTTCAGCGACGCGGGCAGCGCACCGGCCACTACCTGCACTGCCGCGGGCGGTGATGCAAACGGCATCATCGAATTGAACGGCAGTGCGCAGTATGCGGCCGCCAGCGGTTACACCATCGCCTCCGGCCTCGGCAGCATCAATGCCGCGAAGCTGGTACTCGCGATCTCACTGCCCGCGCCCACGGGACTCAGCGCCAAGCCGGGCGGCCAGTCGGTAGAGCTCAGCTGGACGGCCGACGCCCACGCGACGAGCTACGACGTCTACCAGGCGAGCACCAGCGGGCAGGAGGGGACCACTGCGGTGCAGAGCGGCGTGAGCGGGGCAACCACCACAGTCTCGGGTCTCAAGTTCGCGCAGACCTACTACTTCACCGTCGCCGCGCAGTCGGCGCTCGGGATCTCGCCCCAGTCGGGCGAGATACAGACCATGACCGTGCCGGCCGCGCCCACCGGGCTCGCTGCCACTGCCGGCAACGCCCAGGCGACGCTCTCGTGGACCGCGGTGAGCGGCGCGAGCAGTTACAACCTCTATCAGGGAACCTCCGCTGGCGGGGAGAGCGCAACGCCGGTACAGAGCGGCATCAGCGGGCTGAGCACGACCGTCTCGGGTCTCACCAACGGCACGACCTATTACTTCACGGTCGCGGCGGTCGATGCGGGCGGCGCGTCGGCGCCCTCCAACGAGGCACAGGCGAGTCCGGTGGCACCGGCGAGCGGCGGAGGCGGCGGCGCCATGGGGGCGCTCGAACTGGCGCTGCTGGCGCTTCTCACCTCGTTTGCGGCGGCGAGTCGCTATCGCCCGCTGTCGAGTGAGCTCACCCAACGCGCGATATCCGCGCGCGACATCGCGCCCGAGCGCCGCGCCACCTCGCGCCCGCCCCGGAAGTAGATCAGTGTCGGAATACTGCGGATGCCGAACTCGCCGCCGAGCCCGGGTTCGGCATCGGTGTTGACCTTCGCCAGGCGCACTTTGGGCTCGAGCTCGGCCGTCGCCGCCGCGTATTCCGGCGCCATCATCTGACAGGGGCCGCACCAGGGAGCCCAGAAGTCCACGACCACCGGCAGGTCGTTGCGCTCGATGAATTTGCGGAAGCTGGCCGCGCCGAGCTCGGCGGGATGGCCGGTAAAGAGCCGCTGGTGGCACTGCCCGCATTTCGGTGCCTCGCCGAGCCGCTCGGCGGGAATGCGGTTGGTCGCCGCGCAGTGCGGGCAGACCACATGGAGTGCCTCAGTCATAGCCAAAGCATATAGGGCCCGGCGACGCGCAATTCAATGACCTGCAGCGCCGCGGCCTCCTGCGGGAACATACTGTGCGCCGGCCGGTCGAATCGGGCGATGCCCGCTCGGACTGCTCCATGAAGCCGACGATCCGCGCGCTGGCGCGCAGCTGGTGGCGCGACTACCGCAACACCCTGTTATTCCTGTGCCTGCTGCTCGGCTTTCGCTCGGCCTGGGCCGACTGGGTCACCGTGCCGACCGCGTCGATGAATCCCACGATCGTCGAGGGCGACTATCTGCTGGTCGATAAGCACGTCTTTGGACTGCGCCTGCCGTTCACCCGCGTGCATCTCACGGCCGGTGCGGATCCGGCCCGCGGCGACATCGTGGTATTCGATTCCCCGGCCGATGGTATCTCGCTCGTCAAGCGGGTGATCGGCATACCGGGCGACGTCGTGGCGCTCGAGGACGACCGGCTCACCGTCAACGGTCATGCGGCGCACTACTCCGCCGGGGATCTCACCGCCATCCGCGACCTGCTGGCCGCCACCTCCCGTCAGCATCCGCACCTGCTGCGCGAGACGGGGCTCGGCCCGTCCCACGACATCATGATCCTGCCGGAGCGGGCGGCGCGCCGCTCGCTGCCGGCCGTGAGCGTGCCGCCGGGCATGTACTTCATGATGGGAGACAACCGCGACAACAGCGCGGACTCGCGCTACTTCGGCTTCGTACCCCGCCGCAACATCATCGGACGCGCCACGCGCGTGCTCATCTCCTTCGATCCCGAGCGCCACTACGCGCCGCGCTCGGACCGCTTGCTCGCGCCGCTCGGCTGAGCGGCGCCGCGCGCCGTCGGAGCTTGCGCCCCGGCGCCTTTGCCGGTGCCGCTGCGGCTTCGGCGGACATGAGCAACAGTCGCCTGGCGGTGCGCCAGTTGCGTGCCGTGGCAGCCACGCCGAGGAAGCGCTCGACCTTGTCGTGCAGCGCGGATTCCGGGAATCCCTGCGGCGTGTAGAGGTAGAAGACTCCGCCGCTGAGCGCAAACGCGTCGCCGCCGCTGCGCAGGCGCTTCAGCGCCTCGAGATCCGGGCTGCGCGGGGGCTCCGAGAGAAAGAAGAGATGCAGCGACTTGTGGTCGTCGTCGGCCTGTGCAAACGGGTTGCCGCGCACGGCATTCGCCAGCTCCTCGCACGACAGCACCATGACCCGGGTCTCGAACTGCGCCTGCTCGAGGATCAGACGCGCGATCCGCCCCTCGAGCGCGCGCGCATCGCCCGCGGCGCTCTCGAACACCACGTTGCCGCTCGCGATGTAGGTGCGCACCGCGCCGAAGCCGGCGCGTGTCAGCAGCGCGGCCAGATCCTTCATCAGGAGCCTGCGGCTCCCGACGACGTTCACTCCGCGCAGCAGCGCGATCCAGGTGTTCAAGCGTGACCCACGCACGCTCCCCGTTGCGAAGCCCGTCAAGGAATGGAGACCATGCGAGTCTTAATGTTAACTCGCGCTTGGCAAGCGCAGCGAATTCCTAAAACCTGCAGCCCATGTCGCATGCATTGCCCGCCGAACTTCCGGTTCCGCTGCTCGAGCGGCTGCGCGCCGAGGGTATCGCTACCCTCGAGGCGTGGGTTGCGCTCGGCCGCCGCCGCCGGCAGATCTTCGGTGTCACGCGTGCCGCGGTCGAGCAGCTCGACGCTCTCGCCAAAGCGGCATTGCGGCCGAAGTCCTGACCCCGACGCGCTGATCCAGGACCGCGTGGCGGCACCCGTCCGCCCGCGGCGTTTGTCTGTTGCGCCGCGATCCGGGTTAGAGTGGCGCCGCGGCGCCGTCCGCGCCTGAGGCTTGCGGGGAAGACAACATGATCGGGGAAATTCTGTCGCGCTACTGGTGGATGACGGTGCTGCGCGGCCTGTTCTGGATCCTGTTCGGCATCGTGATCCTGGCGCGCCCCGGCATCTCCCTGCTGTCGCTGACACTCGCCCTCGGAATCGTGATATTCGCCGACGGCATTCTCAACGTGGCGAACGCGATCGCGGGACGCAAGGTACACGATGACTGGTGGGTTCTGCTCCTGGTCGGGCTCACGGGTATCGGCGTCGGCGCCCTGACCTTCTACAGTCCGCAGACGACGGCCATAGCGCTGGTGTTCTACGTGGCGATCTGGGCGATCGCGACCGGGTTGCTGGAGATCACGGCCGCGATTCGCCTGCGCAAGCAGCTGGCCGGCGAGGTGTGGCTGATCCTCGCAGGGATTGCGTCGGTGGTGTTCGGCGTGCTGCTGATCGCACAGCCCGCCGCCGGCGCACTCACGCTGCTGTGGCTGTTTGGCGTCTATGCGATCGCCTTCGGCGTGCTGCTGGTGCTGCTCGCCTTCAGGGTGCGCAGCGGCATCAAGCGCCTGGTATGAGAGCCGCTCGTTCAGGCGGCCACGTCGGCTGAAGAGCCCGCCGCCCTCCTTTGGTGCAACGGCGCCCGGCGTGCCCTGCGAGCGCACGCGGTACGCTCCTCGCCGGCTGCTGGCAGCTCCCGCCGCACTGGCACGGCGGTTGCAGCGCCTGCGATATGAATACCTATCACGGCTGGATGATTCAGACGGGTCCGCGGCTGCGCCACTCCCCGGCCGCACTGGTCCGCAACGCCTGCGAGGAGGACTTCGGCGCGATCGCCGCGATCTACGCGCCCCACGTGCTCTGCGGCCTCGCCACCTTCGAGGAGCAGCCGCCCTCGGCCGATGAGTTGCGGCAGCGTCGCGCCGCGATCGTGCGCGCCGGCCTGCCCTACCTGGTCGCCGTCGTCGACGGCGGCGTCGTCGGCTACGCCTATGCGAGCGCCTATCGGCCGCGCGCTGCGTATCGCTACACGGTCGAGGACTCGGTGTACGTCGAGGACGGCCAGCGCGGCCTCGGGATCGGCAGCGTGCTGCTCGCGGCGCTCATTGCCCGCTGCGAAGCAGGCCCCTGGCGGCAGATGCTCGCCGTGATCGGCGACAGCGCCAATGCCGCCTCGCTCGCGCTGCACCGGCGGCTCGGGTTCGAGCTCACCGGGACCTTCAACTCGGTCGGATTCAAGCTCGGCCGCTGGGTCGACACGGTGCTGATGCAGCGAGCGCTCGGCAGCGGCGACCGCGGCGTGCCGCGGACCTGACAGCGGCCGCGGGCTTGGGGCGCCTGCTTCAGCGCGCGGCGGTGCGTGCTCCCGGTTCCTCGCCCTTCAGATACTTCGCCAGCCAGGCGTGCACCTCCTCGTAGAAGTGCCGGCTGTCCTCGGGCTTCAAGATCCAGTGCCAGGCGTCCGGCCACACCAGCAGCTTGCTCGGCACGTGCATGCGCTGCAGGGTGCTCCAGTTCTCGAGCGTGTTGCCGATCGGCACGCGGTAATCGCGCTCGCCGATGCTGAGCAGGATCGGCGTCTTCCAGTTGGCCGCGTAGCTGATGGCGCTCTGCTCGCGCCAGATCGGATTGCCTTCCCACGGCGGGCCGCCGTTGACGAGCTCGCGTCCGTAGTTGAAGTCGCTCTCGCCCCACTGCGTCGTGAGATCGACCTCGCCGGCGTGGCTGACGATGCAGCGGAAGCGCGTGGTCGTGGCCTCGAGCCAGTTGACCATGTGCCCGCCGTAGCTCGCGCCCGCCGCGCACATGCGCGTGCCGTCGATGAAAGCGAAGCGCTTGAGGGCCTCATCGACCGCCTGATTGACCTCCTCGCCCGGTGTCTTGAGCGGATCGAGTTTGATCTCCTGGGCGAATTTCTCGCCGAAGCTGGTCGAGCCCGTGTAGTCGACGGTGACCACGACGTACCCCGGCGCCGCGAGCAGGTGATAGTTCCAGCGCAGGCCGATCTGGTCGCTGTCGTAACCGGCAGGGCCGCCGTGGATGAGAAGCAGCAGCGGATATTTCTTCGCGGCGTCGAACGCCGGCGGCGTGATCAGCATGCTGTGAATGCTGCGTCCCCTGGCGCTCGTGAAGTAAAAGTGCTGCGGCGGCTGCCAGTCGATGGCGGCCGCCGCCGCCGTATCGATCTGCGTGAGATTGGTGTGCCTGCCGCTGGCCGGGTCGATGCGCACCACCTCGGCGGGGCTGACTGAGCTGCCGAAGCTGCCGACCAGAACGGGTGCGGCCGCCTTGCGCGCGATCGCGAGTGCGGTGATTCCGCCCGACTCGTGCGCGATGAGCCGCACCGGTACGCCACCGGCGGTCGGCACACGGTAGAGGTTGGCGCGCCCGGACTCGGGGACCAGCAGATAGGCGCTGCGCGCATCGGCGCTCAGGGCGAAGGCCGTCACCTCGTGATCGAAGTCGCGCGTCACGAGCGTCGGCTGGTCCGCCGCCGGCCAGGCGAGCCGCATCAGGCGCAGCGTGTGATAGATCTCCGCGTCCTGCGGCGCGTACTTGAAGAATAAGGAGCGGCCGTCGGGGGCGAACACCGCCTCCGTGTAAATTCCCGAGGCGGGGCTCACCACCTGCGGCTCCGCGCCACCCTCGGCCGGCAGTCGATAGAGGTGGTAGCCCACGTAGGCGAAGGCCGCGTTCCAGCGCTCGGCGGTGGCGGCGAACACGATCTCCCTGCCGTCCGGGCTCCAGATCGGCGAAAGCGACACCGGGCTCTCGCCCTGCGCGGCGCCGTCGAAGCCGCTGCTGCGGGCGAAGGCGGTCGGCGACAGGATGTCCTTCGCGCTCGAGCCCTCCTCGAGCGACTGCACGAGGATCGTCGGCTGGCGCTCGTCGAGCCACTGATTCCAGTAGCGCACCGGGAAGTGCTCGTAGACGCGTACGTTGTACTTGCGCGCCTTGCGCTCGGCTGCGGTCTTCTTGTTGGCCTCGTCATCGAGCGCGCCCGGGTACACCAGCGACTCGAACAGGATCGCCTTGCCGTCCGGCCGCCACTGCGGGCTCGCCGCGCCGGTGGAAAGAGTGGTCAGGCGGCGCGCCTCGCCGCCCGCGGCGAGATCGAGGATGTAGATCTGCTCTGCGTCATCGCCCTCGCGCTTGGTCGAGAAGGCGATGGCGCGGCTGTCGGGCGACCAGGCGACGCCCTTCTCGGGGGCGCGCGTGTGGGTGAGACGCCGTGGCGGGCTGCGGCCGTCGACCGCAACTACCCAGAGGTCACTCACCTCTTTCTCCTGGTCGTAGTTCGGCTCGAGCACCGAGAACACCGCCCACTTGCCGTCCGGGCTCACTACCGGGGCACCCACCCGCTTCATCATCCAGAGCTTCTCGTGGGTGATGGGCGTGCGCGCGGCACCCGGCACATCCGCCGCCGAGGCGAACGGCACCGCGACATAGAGCGCGATCAGGGCCGCAGGAAACGCGCGCCGGGCGCGGGGGTGGCGGCGGTCGACCATGAGTCACCTCGCAGGCGTTGGGTAGTAGGATAATACCCATGTCCGGTAGGCTCCCGCGCCGCACTTTCCTCTCGCTGACGGCACTCGCTGCGGCAGCGCCCCTGCTGCCGCGCGCGCTGCGTGCGGCGCTCCCCACGGCGGGTCCCGAAGCGGCGTACCAGGCACGGCCCTTCGATCTGCACGCGGTGCGCTTGCAGCCGGGCGTCGCGCTCGATGCACTCGAGACCAACCGCCGTTATCTCATGGGACTCGAGCCCGCGCGCCTGTTGCACACGTTTCGATTGACCGCGGGGCTGCCGAGCAGCGCCGAGCCGCTCGGGGGCTGGGAAGCGCCGGACAATGAGCTGCGCGGGCACTTCACGGGGCACTATCTCTCCGCCTGCGCGTTGCTCGCGGCGCACACGGACGACGCGGACGTGCGCGCACGCGGCGTCGCGGTGGCTGCCGAGCTCTCGCGCTGCCAGGCGGCCATCGGCACCGGGTACTTGAGCGCCTTCCCGGTCGATCTGTTCGATCGGCTGCGCGTCGGCCAGCCGGCCTGGGCGCCCTTCTACACCCTGCACAAGATCATGGCAGGCCTCTTCGATACCGCGACGCTGAGCGGCGATCCGCGCTCGCTCGAGACGCTCGAGCGCCTGGCGGCCTGGGTCGAGCGCTGGACGCAGCCGCTCGACGAGGCGCAGATGGCGCGCGTGCTCGAGCGCGAATACGGCGGCATGAACGAGCTGCTCTACAACCTCGCGGCCGAGACCCACGATCCACGCTGGATCCGCCTGGCGCAGCGCTTCGACCGCGCGCGCATCTTCGGGCCGCTCGCCTCAGGCAGGGACGAGCTGCAGGGGCTGCACGTCAACACCACCGTCCCGCAGATCGTCGGCGCGGCGCGCGGCTACGAGGTCGCCGGCAATGCGTCGCTGCACGACGTCGCCACGAATTTCTGGCACACCGTGGCGGAGCGGCGCTGCTACTGCACCGGCGGCACCAGCAACGGCGAGACCTGGAACACGCCGCCCGGGGTCCTGGCGCACGAGCTGTCGGGCTATACGCAGGAATCCTGCGTCACTTACAACCTGCAGAAGCTGACGCGCCACTTGTATGCCTGGACCGCGGATGCGCGGCTCGGCGATTACTACGAACGCACTTTCTATAACGGCATCCTCGGCGCGCAGCACCCGGCCGACGGCGACAAGCTGTACTACCTGCCGCTCGCGAGCGGCTACTGGAAGCTCTTCGGCACACCGCTCAGGGACTTCTGGTGCTGCACCGGCAGCATGGCCGAGGCCTTCGCCAAGCTCGGCGACAGCATTTACTTCCATGACGAGGCGGGCGTCTACGTGAATCTCTTCGTGGCGTCCGAGCTCGACTGGTCGGCGCGCGGCGTGCGCCTCGCGCTCGACACGCGCTTCCCGGAAGAGGACACGCTGCGCCTCACGGTACGCGGCGCGCGCCCGACGCGCTTCGCGCTGCGCGTGCGCGTGCCTTACTGGACGAATGGCGTTACGGCGGAGCTCAACGGCCGCGCGCTCGCCGCCCGCGCGGACCCGGCCGGCTACCTCGCACTCGAGCGGCGCTGGCGCGACGGCGACACGCTCACGCTCCGGCTGCCGATGCGGCTGCATGCCGTGCCCATGCCGGACGATGCGTCCATCCAGGCAGTGATGTACGGGCCGCTGGTGCTCGCGGCGCGGCTCGGCAGCGCGGGCCTCGATGCACACAATCTGCGCGCCCCGCCGACGCGGCCCCGCACCGTCCCCGAATACACCAGCGAGCCGGTCGCCCTCGCGCCGCTCGTGGTGCGCTCGGCCGATCCGGCGGACTGGCTCACGCCCGTCCCCGGGCGATCGCTCGAGTTCACCACCGTGGACCAGAGCAAGGCGCTCACGCTGGTGCCCCTCAACCGCATTTTCGACGAGCGCTACGCCGTCTATTTCAACCTGACGACACACTCATGAGCACACGACAGCTTTCGGTACGCCGCGATCCCGGTTATGCAGGCCTCACCTCCGCGGTGGGCACGCTCCCTTCCGCCTGGTACTTCGACCCGGCGCACTACGCCCGCGAGCTCGAGCGCATCTGGCAGCGCCACTGGATCTACGCCTGCCGCGCGGCCGACATCGGCACGCCGCGCAGCTTTCGCACGCTTAGCGTCGGCCAGCAGTCGATTCTGCTGGTGCGCGGCGAGGACGGCGTGGCGCGCGCCTTCCACAACACCTGCCGGCATCGCGGCGGGGCGCTGTGCCGCGAGCACGCGGGGCGCTTCCCCCCATCCGGAATCGTCTGCCCGTATCACGCCTGGCGCTACAGCTTGAGGGGCGAGCTGCTGCAGACCTCCTCCAAGGTGCACGGCGACGGCTTCGAGGTGCGTGACTATCCGCTCTATAGCCTGCCGGTCACCGAGTGGAACGGCTTCCTCTTCACCGCGCTCACGGCGACCCCGCCGCCCTTCAGCGCCAGCTTCGATCTGCCGCTCGGCCGCCTCGACGACTGGCGGCTCGCCGACCTCGCCGTCGGCCACCGCCTCGAGAAGACCATCCGCTGCAACTGGAAGGTGTTCTGGGAGAATTACAACGAGTGCCTGCACTGCCCGGGCGTGCACCCGCGCCTCGCGCAGCTGGTGCCGATCTTCGGCCGCGCGCTGCTCGAGCGCCGCGACGACCCGGCCTGGCAGGATCATGCCGAGGACGACGATCCGCGCTATGGCGGCGGGCTGCGCGCGGGGGCCGAGTCCTGGTCGATGACGGGCAAGCCCGCCGGCGTGCCGTTCCCGGGCATAAGCGCCGCGGACCGCAAGGCCGGCCACATCTACATGACCTCCGTGCCGTCGGTGTTCATCGTGGCGCACGTCGACTACGTGCGCGTGGTGCGCCTCCTGCCGCTCGGGCCCGAAGAGACGGCGATGAGCATCGAGTTCCTGTTCCTGCCCGAGACGCTCGCCGATCAGCGGCACGACATCATGAACGCGGTCGAGTTCACCGACATCGTCATGAGCGAGGATGCTGCGATCTGCGAGCTGAATCAGCGCGGGCTCCACGCGCTGGCGCACGCCTCCGGAGTGCTGATGCCGGAGGAGTACGCGATCCGCCAGTTCCAGGACTGGGTCAGGGCGGAGCTGGCGCGGCCCTGACCCTTGGGCGCGCCTCCCGCATGGCGCTGGTGCGCGGCGCTGCTGACCGCCGCCCTCGGCGCCTGCACGCGCCCCGCCGCCCCGGGCACGGCGGCCGCCGAGGCGCCGGTGCTCCATATCTACAACTGGGACGATTACATCGCGCCCGGCACGGTCGCCGAGTTCGAGCGCAGCACCGGCATCAAGGTGGTCTACGACGTCTTCGACTCCAACGAGACGCTGGAATCGAAGCTCATGGTGGGCGACTCGGGTTACGACCTGGTGAGCACCACCATGGCCTGGTACTCACGGCAGATCCGCGCCGGGCTCTACGAGCCGCTCGACAAGACGCAGCTGCCCAACTGGAAGAACCTCGA
>JASHVF010000145.1 GCA_030039615.1 Gammaproteobacteria bacterium
GCCGGTGCGGCCGAGGCGCCGGCCGCTGCGGCTGCGATAGCGGCGGGTGCCGAGGCGCAGGCGCCGCCCGCCGCCGGATCGCAGGCTCCCGAGGTCACGGCGGGCTTCCACGAGCTCGCCTTCGGGGCGCCGTTCAGGTTCGCCTCCGATGAGCCCCGGCACCGCGAGGTGGCGGCGGCAGTGGACATCCTGCTCACCGGGCCGGTGCTGAAGCCGCAGTACGCGCCGCGGCGTCCGTTGCTGCTGCCGAAGCTGGTGCAGGCGGTGAACGATGAGAATGTCTCGCGGCGTGAGCTCTCGGTGCTCATCGCCCGGGATCCGGCACTCGCGGGTAACCTGCTGCGCCTCGCCAACAGTGCCATGTACCGGGTGAGCGCCGAGCCGGTCGAGAGCATCGACCGGGCGGTGGCGCTGCTCGGCACCTCGGGTATCCGCTCGCTGATGGCTGCGGCGCTGCTGCAGCCGGTGTTCAGGAGCGCCGCCGGGGAGCTGCAGCACTTTCCGGAGGTGACCTGGGAGCATACGCAGTACTCGGCCAGCGCCGCGGAAGCGTACGCCGCGATCATCGCCGACGAGGACCCGTTCGCGGCGCAGCTGCTCGCGTTGCTGTTCGGCCTCGGCACCATACTCGCCTTCCGCGCCTCGATGGACGAGTACGCGAGCCGCGGCGCATCGCCCGATGCGGCAACCGTGGCGGCGCTGGTCGAGCAGCACTCGGCGACCGTCGCGAGCCGCGTGGCGCACGAATGGGAGCTGTCGGAGCGCATGCTGACGGCGCTCGAGGAGCAGTCGCCCTACACGCGCGCGGCGACGCTCTCGGGCCTCGGCCAGGCGCTCGGTTTCGGCCGCTACTGCGGCAAGGTCGCGGTGCTGCGGCATGCGCGCCGCTACGACGACGAGGCGGCGCTTGCCGCGGTGCGCGCCGGGTATCCGGGGGCTGGGGTCGAGCGCATCTGGGCGCGGCTCGCGAAGCAGCTCGCCGGCGCTGCCCCATGACGCAGCCCGCCGCGAAGCTTCTGCCGCATGCCGAGCTCCAGGTGGACTGGATCGGTGCGAGTGAATTCGAGGCCTACCGGGCAAGCGGACCGAAGGTCCGCATCGACGGCGACGGGAAGACTTCGCTGAGTCCGTTCGATACGCTGCTCGCTGCGATCGCGACCTGCGCGGCGACCGACGTGGTGGCGATACTCGCCAAGCAGCGCACGCCGGTTAAGTCACTGCACGTCACGGTTGAGGCGCAGCGCCTGGACGCGACGCCACGGCGGCTGGCGGCAGCGATGCTGCACTTTGCGATTTGCGCGCCGGGTACGACTGCGGCAAAGGCCGAGCGCGCAGTGGAACTCTCGGTGACCAGGTACTGTAGCGTGCGCTCCTCGCTCCTCGCGGAAGTGCCGGTAACGTGGACAATCGAGCTTCAGCAGTGACGGGCGGTGGCTGTGCCCGCGGCCGGCGCCGCGAGACGAACCGCATGGGCTGACCGGGCACGCGCAAAAGTGACCAGAAGCGGGAGACGGTACGCTCGGAGGGGGCCGAGTAAGCGCCGCCTCCCGCCCCTGGTCTATTCGGTTGCTCCAGCACCTGCCATCCGTGTAACGAGAACTTGCTCGATCCGAGTCTTGCAACCCGCGTGCCAGCGCGCTGCCGTGTTTGGTAAAGTCAGGCACGTCAGGCACTTAGCTGCCGGAGTGCTTGCGAACGCCGCCTGAAGCGCGCGGCACCGCGCCCGATTGATGTGCACCAGAGGCCCCTGGCGCACGCCCCTGGTGCGCGAGCTGCCGCGTGCGCCGCGCCGAGGCGCCAGTTTCCGCCACGATTGCCGCACCGCCTCGCCGCAAGCGCTCTGCAGGATCCTTCCCTGAGGCAGCAGAACTTCGGGGGAGACTTTCCATGTCCGAGTCCGATCGCTTCCAGGCGTTTCTCGACTTCCTGCAGCGCGCGCTCATCGAGCCTCTCGGCAGACTTGCGGCGGCGGGCGGACGCGGCGCCGGCGCACTGGCCGCCGCCGCCTGGCGGCGCCGCGTGCGACTCGTGATCGCAGCGCTCTGCGTCCTCGCCGCCTACGCGCTGCGCGCCCACCCGCCGTTCGCCGCCGTGCAGCGCGGCGAGGTGCTGGTGCGCAGCAGCGTGCTCGATGGCACGGCGCAGGCCTACGGCGCGGGCACCGTGCTGGTGCTGCCCGGCATTCACTAGGTGCGCCGCTATCCGACCCGCGACCAGTTGTACCGCCCGCTGGCGAGCGCGCGCTCGGCCGGCCCCGCGCCCTTCCAGTCGAGCGAGGGCCTCTCGATCGGCGTCGACCTGACGGTGCGCTGGGCGATCGACCGGGCCCGCATCGCACAGATGTCCAGGGGATTTCCCGACGATCTCGACCGCGACCTGGTCGCGCCGGCAGTGCAGGGCGTCGTTTACCCGCTGCTCGCCCAGCACAGCGTGCGCGAGATCTTCTCGAGCCAGCGCGCGGCGATCCAACAGCAGATCACGCAACAACTGGCCCCCAAGCTGGCGGCGCTCGGGCTGCTGTTGCGCGGCGTGGAGATGGGTCGGGTGGACCTGC
This sequence comes from Gammaproteobacteria bacterium, assembly GCA_030039615.1. Taxonomy (GTDB): domain Bacteria; phylum Pseudomonadota; class Gammaproteobacteria; order Steroidobacterales; family Steroidobacteraceae; genus 13-2-20CM-66-19. The sequence continues at coordinate 2,555 of JASHVF010000145.1, forward strand.
CGGCGGACTATCGGGCCGAGATGGACAAGCTGCTCGCCGAGGAGCTCGAGACCGAGAAGATCCGCTACACGCTCGAGCTCAAGCAGGCGCAGGTCAGGGAGACGCAGCTCGCGGGTGAAGCCGAGAAGGTGCAGCGGGAGAAGGCGGCCGAGGCCGCCGGGGAGGAGCAGGTGATCGCGGCGCGTGCGCAGGAGGAGACCATGAAGCACATCCTGCCCTTCAAGCAGAAGCAGATCGAGCAGCGCCAGCTCGAGGCGGAGGCGGAAAAGGTCGCGCGCATCCGCAGTGCCGAGGGCGCCGCCGAGGCACGCCGCATCGAGGCGAAGGCTGAGGCGGACTCGCGGCAGAAGCTCGCCGAGGCCGAGGCCTACCGGCTCGACCTGGTGGGCAAGAGCGATGCCGCGCAGATGCAGCGCGAGGGCGCGCTCATCACGCAATACCCGCTGCTCATCCAGAAGACCCTCGCCGACAAGCTCTCCGACAAGGTGCAGGTGATCATCACGCCGACGCCGCCGTCGGGGCAGTTCATCGGCTCGAACCTGCTCGGCGCGGAGCCGCTCAAGGCCGCCGCCGCCGGCGCCGCGCCCCGGCCTTAGGGGGAGCGCGTCATGCTGCTGGCACTTGCCGCGACGCTCGCGATCGTCGTCGAGGATCAGGCGCCGCTGCGGGTCGCGCCGCGCAGGTCGGCGACCGAGCTCGAGACGCTCTGGCAGGGGGACGTGCTCGAGGTGCGCGGTGAGCGCGCCGGCTACCTCAGGGTCTACGACTACCGGCGCGAGCGGGGCGGCTACCTGAGTGGCGCGGCCGCGCGGGTGGTCGGTCTCTCCGAGTCCGACGCCGCGGAGCTGCTCGCGGTACTGCGCTTCCTGCGCGATCGGCCCGGCGCCGAGGCGCTCGGCATCAGCTACGGCGCGGCGTACCTGCGCGCCGTGCCGGCGCGCGCGCTGACCGCCGAGCCGTTCGACGCCATCGCCACGATGGCGGAGCGACTCGCGGCCGAAGCCTCGGGCGCCGGTGTGCGCCACGCCGAGGTCGCCGCGCATCTGGAGGTGGTGGAGCAATTCGGGATCCGCATGGTGAGCTTCGAGCGCAACGGCCGGATGCAGGTGTGTTACGACGGTGAGCTCTACCGGCGCGTGCTCGCGAGTGCAAGCGCCGCTGCCGAGCTGCGCGCCCGGGCGGCGCTCGGCATCACACGCCCGGAATGCGTCGATCCCGCGGTCGGCGCGCTGTCGCGGGCGCAGCTCGATGCGCAGCGCTGCGCGGCGCTCGAGGGGATCGATGAGCGGGAGCTGAGCCCGCTTTTGCGCAGCCGGCTGCATGCGCGACGTGCGGCGGTCTGGGCGGCGAGCGCCTGGGGCGCGGCAC
>JASHVF010000146.1 GCA_030039615.1 Gammaproteobacteria bacterium
GGTCGCCGCGCGCCCAGCGCTCGGCCGTCGCCAGCGGGTCGGCCCGTCCGGCTGCGATGGCATCGAGTACCTGGCGGGTCTCGGCGCCGGCCTGCGCGATCGGGCCGGGCTCGGCTTCGAGGAGCAGCATGGGAGCCTCCCCCAGGGTGGCGAGCGCCCCGCTCCAGTCCGCGCTGCCGCGCATCCGCGTGAGCCACGCGACCGCCTGCCCGCGCGTCGGCGCACGCACGATGAGGCGCTGGCAGCGGCTCAGCACGGTCGCCGGAAGACGCGCCGGCTGGGTCGCCACCAGCACCAGCAGCGTGCGCGGGGGCGGCTCCTCGAGGGTTTTCAGCAGCGCGTTGGCGGCGAAGCGGTTCATCGAGTCGCGGGTGTCAGGATCCCGACCTTGTAGCCGCCCGCGTGGCTGGTCAGCGCCAGCTCCGCGGCGAGATCGCGCAGCTGCTCGATGCGGATCTGGCGCGAGTCCTCGAGCGGCGCCACGCGGGTGAGGTCGGGGTGCTGCCAGGCGAGCACCCGGCGGCAGGCCGTGCAGCTGCCGCAGGGCGCCTCGGCGGCGCGCTCGCACAGCGCGAGCTGCGCGGCAAAGTGCGCCAGCCAGTCGCCCCCGGCACCTGGTGCCTCGTGGATGAGGAGCGCGTGCGGCAGGCGACCCGCGCGCGCCGCGCCGCTGAGCGCGGCCACCTCGGCCGCGAGCCATTCCGGCACGGCCGCCGCGCTCACACCAAGTCCTCGAGGATTGCCTCGACCCGGGCCTCGACGGCGGCGAGCGCCGCGCTCGCGTCGATCACGCGGAACCGCCGCGGCGCGCGCCGCGCGAGCTCGAGATAGCCGCTGCGCACCCTCTCGAAGAACGCCAACGTCTCCGCCTCGAAACGGTCCGCGGGTCCCGCCTCGCGCGAGCGGGCGCGCGCGAGGCCGACGCTCGGCGGCAGGTCGAGCAGCAGCGTGCAGTCGGGTTCCAGTTTCCCCTGCACGGCGCCGGCGAGGGTCTCGATGAGCCCCGCGTCGACGCCGCGGCCGCTGCCCTGGTAGGCGCGGGTCGCGTCGGTGAAGCGGTCGCAGATCACCCACTCGCCACGCTCGAGCGCCGGGCGGATGAGGTTCTTCAGATGCAGGTCGCGCGCGGCGAACATGAGCAGCGTCTCGGCGACCGGCGAGAGCGGCTCGCTGCCGCGCTCGAGCACCAACTGGCGCACCCGCTCGGCGAGCGGAGTGCCGCCCGGCTCGCGCGTCAAGCGCCCGGGGATGCGCTGCCGGGCCAGCCAGCCGAGCACGAATTTCCCGACGGTCGACTTGCCCGCGCCCTCGATCCCTTCGAGAGTAAGGAAGCGCGCCATGCTCATGGACGCGCGACTGCGGCGGCTGCGCGCTGCTGGCGCAGCCTTGCGAGGTAGGCCTTCACCGCCGAATTATGCTCCAGCAGCGTCTTCGAGAAATGATGCGCACCGTCGCCCAATCCGGTGGCGACGAAGTACAGCTCGCCGGTCTCATCCGGCTGCACTGCGGCGATCAGCGACTCGCGTCCCGGCAGCGCGATCGGAGTCGGCGGCAGCCCCGCGCGCGTATAGGTGTTGTAGGGCGTATCGGCGAGCAGGTCGCGCGTGTGGATCTCGCCGTCGTAGCGCGCCCCCAGGCCGTAGATCACCGTCGGATCGGACTGCAGCCGCATCCCCTTGCGCAGCCGGTTGACGAACACGCCGGCGATCCGCGCCCGCTCGGATTTGAGCTGCGCCTCCTTCTCTACCATCGATGCCAGGATGAGCGCGGAAGCGGGGTCGTCGAACGGCAGCTGCGGCCTGTGTGCGCTCCAGGCGGCCGCGAGCTCCGCGCGCATGCGCTCGTAGGCAAGTCCCAGGATCACGGTGTCGGGCGTATTGGCAGCGAACTTATAGGTGTCGGGAAAGAAGCGTCCCTCGGGGTTCTCGTCCGGGTGCCCGAGCGCCGCCATCACCTGCGCCGGAGTCTTGCCGGCCAGGGTGTGCGTCACGTCCGGCTCGTGCGCCAGCAGCTCGAGAAAGTCGTTGAAGGTCGCGCCCTCGACCACCGTGAGCTGCTCGAGGATCACCTTGCCCTGCTCGAAGAGCAGCAGGATCTGCGCGGGGCTCGCGTGCGCGGGGAGCTCGTAGGTCCCGGCCTGGATGCGCGGGTGCAGGCCCTCGAGGCGCAGGTACCACTCCACCGCGCGCGCATCGCGCACCGCGCCCTGCCCCGCGAGCTGCGCGAGCACGGTGCGCACGCTCGCGCCCTGGGGCACCTGGATGCGGGAGGCCGCCGCGGCCGGGCCCGGCTCCTGGTAAGCCGCCGTGAGCTGCTGCCAGATGAATGCGGCGGCCGCGCCGGCCGCGGCGAGCAGCAGCACGCTGACGAGCAGCACTCCCCTGAGCCACCATCGCCGCTCAGCCATCGGCGTCTCCCGCGAGCAGCGGCGCAAGCGCAACCTGTATCGCGCGCGTCACCTCACCCGCCGCCAATGCCCGGCCGTCGAGCTCGCGCACCGGGCGCGCCCCGATCAGGGCGCTGGTGAGAAAGACCTCCCGCGCGCGCGCGAGGTCCTCTCCCCCGAGGGCGCACTCCTCGACCGCGATGCCGGCCCGCTGCGCCGCTCGCATCGCCGCCGCCCGCATGACGCCGGCGACTCCGCAACGGTCCAGCCGCGGCGTCCTGAGGCGCGAGTCCTCGACCAGGAATACGTTGCTCATGACTCCCGAGACGAGCCTGCCGCTCACTGAGAACATCAGCGCTTCGGCGATCCCAGGATCGCTCCACTCGCGCCGCGCCAGGACCTGCTCGAGGCGATTGAGGTGCTTCAACCCCGCGAGCGAGGGATTCTCCCCGAGCCGCTGCGCCGCGAGCCGCACGCGCACGCCCGCGAGCGTCATTCTCGGGTCCTCCTCCGCGAAAGCGTAGCGCAGCACCAGGCAGGTCGGCGTCTCGGATCCCTGCACCGCGTAACCACGTGCCGCGGCCACGCCGCGGGTGAGCAGGACTTTCACGATGGCGCGTTCGCTGCCGCCGGCAACCGTGAGGATCTCGCCCCTGAGCGCCTCGCGCCCCGGAAACGCGATGCCGAGCCGCGCGCAGCCCTGTGCAAGGCGCTCGAGGTGCAGCGGCAGAAGGCGCGGACGTCCCCTGAGGCAGGCGATGGTCTCGAACAGCCCGTCGCCGTAGTGCAGCCCCCGATCGAGGGCCGAGACTGCCTCGGCCGGCCGGCCGTCGACCCGCACGACCTGCGGGGCCGCCTCAGCCGCCATGCTCGCCTCCGAGCGCGCGCAGCAGGCCGCGCGCCTTGGCGCGCGTCTCCTCGAGCTCGCGCTCGGGGTCGGAGTCGGCGACGATGCCCGCTCCGGCGCGGAAGGCCGCCGTACCGCCGGTGAGCGTCATGGTGCGGATGAGAATGTTGAGGTCGAGTCGCCCATCGGTGGTGAGATAGCCGAGCGAGCCGGTGTAGGCGCCGCGCCCCTCCCCCTCGAGCTCGGCGATGATCTGCATGCAGCGGAACTTGGGACAGCCGGTGATGGTGCCGCCCGGGAACACCGCGCGCAACGCGCCGATCGGCGTGACATCGCCGCGCAGCTCGCCGCTCACGTTGGACACGATGTGGTGTACGTGCGCGTAGGATTCGACGCTCATGAGCTCATCCACCCGCACGGTGCCCGGCTCGCACAGCCGGCCGAGATCGTTGCGCTCGAGATCGACCAGCATGATGTGCTCGGCGCGCTCCTTGGGATGCATCACCAGCTCCGGAATCTCCACCGCGTCACCCCCGGGGCGGCGGCTGCGCGGCCGCGTGCCGGCGATCGGCCGCGTGTCGATGCGCCGTCCCGTGACCCGCACCAGTCGCTCGGGCGAGGACGAGAGCAGCGTCACGCCGCGCCATTGTGCCAGCGCCGCGAAGGGAGCCGGGTTGGCGGCGCGCAGCCGACGGTAAAGCGCGGCGCCGGCGGAGGCTGAGTGCCCCGCCGCGCCGATAGCGACGCTCCAGGGACGCGACAGGTTCGCCTGGTAGATGTCCCCGGCACGCACGTACTCCTTGGCGCGTGCGACCCGGGCAAGAAACCGCTGCGGCTCCTCCTCGCGCACCGCGCGCACCTCGAGGGTGTCGGGTGGTTCGGGCGCGGTGGCGGCGGCGCGGGCGTCGGCCTCGAGCTGCGCGAGCGCGCCGGTGGCGCCGGCCTCGGCCACCGCCAGCACCCGGTTGCTGCCGAGCTCGTGCAGCAGCGCGCAGGGAGTGCGCAGCGCGAACGCGATCCACGGCAGCGGGGTGCGCGGCAGCGCGAGCCGCGGCTCGACCTCGCCGGCGAGCTCGTAGCCGAGGTAGAGGGCCCAGCCGCCGGTGAAGGGCAGCTGCGCTGCGGCGGGCGCGGCTGCGGCCGTGCGCTCGCGCAGCCACCAGCGCTCGAGCGCCGTCAGAAAGGAGTCGCCCTCGAGCTCCAGGCCCTCGCCGCCGAGGCGGCCATCGGCCGTCAGCCACAGCGCCGCGCGCGGCGCACCGAGCAGCACGCTGGCAGTTCCCAGGGGACCGGACGCGGCGCTGTCGAGCAGCAGCGGGTAGCGGTCGGGCGCGAGCGCCGCCAGGCGCTGCAGCGCCGCCGGCGGTACCTCGAGCTCGCGGACGAGAGGCGCGTGCGTAGGCGGGAAGCCCGTGGGCTGCTCGGTGGTGGCGCTAGCTCAGCCGCCGGAAGATGATCGAGCCGTTGGTGCCGCCGAAGCCGAACGAATTCGAGAGCGCCACGTCGATCTTCATGCGGCGCGCGGTGTTCGGCACGTAGTCGAGGTCGCACTCGGGATCCGGGGTGTGGTAGTTGATCGTCGGCGGCGCGACGCCGTCGCGGATCGCGAGAATCGAGAAGATCGCCTCGACCACGCCGGCCGCGCCCAGCAGGTGTCCGGTCATCGACTTGGTCGAGCTGACGGCGATGCGCCTCACCGCCTCGCCGAAGGCCCGCTTCAGGGCGATGGTCTCCGCCTTGTCACCGAGCGGCGTCGAGGTCGCGTGCGCGTTGATGTACTGCACCTGGTCGGGGTTGAGGCCCGCATCGCGCAGCGCGTTCGCCATCGCGAGCATGGCACCCTCGCCGTCCTCGGGGGGCGCGGTGATGTGGTAGGCATCGCCGCTCATGCCGAAACCGACCAGCTCCGCGTAGATGCGCGCCCCGCGCGCCTTCGCGTGCTCGAGCTCCTCGAGCAACACCGCACCGCCGCCGTCGCTCAGCACAAAGCCGTCGCGGTCCTTGTCCCACGGCCGGCTCGCCTCGGTCGGCGCTTCGTTGCGCGTCGAGAGCGCCTTGGCCTGGCCGAAGCTGCCGAGTCCGCAGCGCGTGGTCGCCATCTCGCCGCCGCCCGCGACGATTACGTCGGCATCGCCGTACTGGATCGAGCGCATCCCGAGGCCGATCGCGTGCGTCGAGGTGGTGCACGCCGTAACCACGCCCAGGTTCGGGCCCTTGAGCCCGTAACGGATCGAAAGGTGCCCCGCGATCATGTTGATGATCGTTGCGGGCACGAAGAACGGGGAGATCTTGCGGGGATTGTGCGCCTTGAGATACTCGCTGAACTCTTCCTCGATGGTCCAGAGGCCGCCGATCCCGGCGCCGCACACCACGCCGCAGCGCGTCGCGTCGCTCTTGCTGAAATCGATGCCGGAGTCGGCGACCGCCTGCACGCCGGCGGCGACGCCGTAGTGCATGAACTCGTCCATGCGGCGCGCTTCCTTCGGCGGCAGGTACTGCGCGACGTCGAAGTCGCGCACCTGGCCGCCGAAGCGCACCGGGAACGCCGAAACGTCGAAGCGCGTCACCGGACCGATGCCACTCTCACCGCGCAGGATCGCCTCCCACGCCGACTGCACGGTGCTCCCGACCGGAGACACCACTCCAAGACCCGTCACGACGACGCGGCGCTTGCTCACAGGAATCCTGTATGGCGCGCGTTTGTGATCAGGACTTGGCGCGGCGCTCGTTGATGTAGTCGATGGCCTGGTGGACGGTGGTGATCTTCTCGGCGTCCTCGTCCGGAATCTCGATCTCGAATTCCTCTTCCAGGGCCATCACCAGCTCGACGGTGTCGAGTGAGTCGGCTCCCAGATCGTCGACGAACGAAGCGTCGTTCGTGACCTGCTCCTGTTTGACGCCCAGCTGCTCGGCAACGATGGCCTTGACCTGCTGCTCGACTGTGCTCATTAGCGGTTGGTCCTCATGTGGCGTTCTGATTTGCTCTTGAAAAGCGACCCGCTCAAGTCCGGCCAAGCCGGGCAACGGGCGCGGTATTGTAGGGGAACACCCCCCCGGGTGCCACTCGGCACTCGTTCGCGCGAGTGGTTGTTTTTACTCGCGAAACTTCCACTCGTTCGGTCTCGCGGGACGCACCGCCCCGCCTCGCTGTGGCGCACGACCAACGCCCTTCAGGGCATGTACATCCCGCCGTTGACGTGCAGCGTCTCGCCGGTGATGTAACCCGCCTGCGGGGACGCGAGGAACAGCACCGCCGCGGCGATGTCCTCGGGACTGCCGAGCCGTCCGAGCGGCACGCGCGTGAGGAGCGCTGCGCGCTGCTCCTCGGTCAGGGCGCGCGTCATGTCGGTATCGATGAAGCCCGGAGCGACCGCATTCACGGTGATGCCGCGGGAGGCGAGCTCCTGCGCGAGCGACTTGGTGAAGCCGAGCAGCCCGGCCTTCGCGGCCGCGTAATTCGCCTGTCCGGGATTGCCGGTGAGGCCGACCACCGAGGTGAGATTGATGATGCGCCCGCGCCGCTCCTTCAGCATGCGTCGCACACAGCCCTTGCAGAGGCGGAACACCGCCGTCAGGTCGGTGGCGATGACGCGGTCCCAATCCTCCTGCTTCATGCGCAGCAGCAGCGTGTCGCGCGTGACCGCGGCGTTGTTGACGAGGATCGTCGGCAGCTCACCGGCCGCCTCGAGCTGCGCCAGCAGCGCGTCCACCGAGGCGCCATCGCTCGCGTCCAGCACCGCTCCCCTGCCGTTGTATCCGTGCGACGCAAATACGGCGCTGAGCTTCGCGGCACCTTCGGCGCTGGTCGCGGTGCCGATGAGGCGCGCGCCCGCCCCGGCAAGCGCCAGCGCGATCGCGTGGCCTATGCCGCGCGAGGCGCCGGTGACGAGCGCAATGTCGTTCTCAAGCATGACCGGCCTCCCGGGTCGCCTCGAGCGCGGCGGTGATCGCGGCCGGGTCCTCGAGCGCGAGAAACTCGAGTCCCGCGCGGCGCTCGATCCGGCGGTTGAGCCCGGTGAGGACCCGTCCCGGCCCGCACTCGATGATCTCCTCGACGCCCGTCTCGACGAGCGCGCGCACCGTCTCGGTCCAGCGCACCGGGCTCGACAGCTGCCGCACCAGGAGGTCGCGGATGTCGGCCGGGTCGGAGTGCACGGCCGCATCCACCGCGCTCAGGTAGCGGATGCGCGGCGGCTTGAGCGCGACCGCCGACAGCCGCCCGCGCAGCCGCTCGGCCGCGCCGCGCATGAGACTGCTGTGGGAGGGGACGCTGACGGGCAGCGTCACCGCGCGCTTGGCACCGCGCGCCTTCGCCGCCGCGATGGCGCGCTCGACGGCGGCGGTCTCACCCGCGATCACCACCTGCCCGGGGGAATTGAAGTTGGCGGCCTCGACGACCGCTCCGACGCCGCCCGTCGCGCCGGCCTCGGTACAGGCCGCGACCACTTCGGCGTCATCGAGGCCGAGGATCGCCGCCATGGCGCCGACGCCGGCCGGCACCGCCTCCTGCATCACCTCGCCGCGGTAGCGCACCAGTGCGATCGCGGCGGGAAAATCCAGGCTCTCGGCGCACACCAGCGCGGTGAACTCCCCGAGACTGTGTCCGGAGACCAGCGCCGGCTCGGCGCCGCCGCGGGCCCTCCAGCAGCGCCAGGTGGCGACGCCGGCGGCGAGCAGCGCCGGCTGGGTGCGCGCGGTCGCATTGAGCTCGGCCTCGGGGCCTTCGCTGACGAGCTTCCACAGGTCGTAGCCCAGTACCGCGGACGCCTCATCGAAGGTCGCCCGCACGCTGGCCTCGCCGGCGGCGAGCTCCGCCAGCATGCCGACCGATTGCGAGCCCTGCCCGGGAAAAACGAAGGCGAACGACATGCGGACCTCGGGATGCGGGAAA
>JASHVF010000147.1 GCA_030039615.1 Gammaproteobacteria bacterium
CAGCTGAAGGCGCGCGGCGTCACGTTCACGTCGGAGCCGCAGCGCCAGGAGTGGGGCACGTTCGCGATCTTCAGCGACCCCGACGGCAACGAGTTCGTGGTGTCAGCCTCGTAGCGCGGCGCCCACCGCCTCGAACAGCCGCTCCAGGCCGAAGGAGACGTCGAGGATCCGTCCGTTGACGAAGAATCCGGGCGTGCCGCGCACGTGGCTGCGGCGGCCGCCGTCCTGTTGCTCGCGTATGCGCTGCAGGTAGACGTGATCGTCCAGCTCCGCGGTGAACTGCGGCATGTCGAGCCCGAGGCGCGCGGCATAGCCGTGCAGGTGGTGACCGCCGAGGCGATCCTGGTTGGCAAACAGCAGGTCGTGCATCTCCCAGAACTTGCCCTGCTCACCGGCGCTTTCCGCCGCCTCCGCCGCCGCCAGCGCCTGGGGATGTGCCTCTTCGAGCGGGAAATGGCGGAAGGCGATGCGCACGCGGTTCGCAAAGCGCTCGAGCAGCAGCCGCACGGTGGGCGCGGCCTGCTTGCAGGTCGGGCACTGGAAATCTCCGTACTCGACGACGACCACGGGCGCATGCTCCGCCCCGAGCGTGTGATCCGTCGTGCTCAGCGGGACGGCGAGATCCGTGCCATGGAAGTGATGCTCGGCCATGCTCGACACCTCGTCGCCGCATTCTACCGTGGGCGGCGGCGCGCGTCCGGTTGCCGGGGCCGGCGCGTTCATTGCTCCTCGAGCTGCACCGCCGGGAAATAGAGCCCGAGCAGCCGCCGTTCCCACCACTGGCCGCGGGCCCGGGCTGCCGCATCGCTCCAGGTGTAATCGTAGAATTTGGCGCGGATATAGCGCGGCGGCCGGTCGGGGAAGGGGTTGTGCGCGAGCAGCGCCGTCACCGTCGGCTCGTTGCGCAGCAGCTTCTCGAGGAACATCCAGAACCAGCGCAGCCGCCGCGGGTCATCGAGTGCCGCGAACCACATCTGCCAGTCGAGCCGCGGCTGGTGGGGAATGTTCCAGCGCGGCCGCCGGCTGAGCTCGCCCGGCTTGTAGCGGAACTCATACTCGCGCCAATCGACGCCATCGCTCGAGCCCTCGATCACGATCTCCCCGCGCCTGGTGGTCATGACCGAGAACAGGCCGTAGGGGCTCACCAGGCGCAGCGGCGCGAACGCTCCTGCGACGGCGCGCAGCGCCGCCGGCGGTGTGCCGCCGAAACGCACATCCATCTCGACGAGACTCAGCAGCGCCAGCAATGCCCCGAGCGCGCACACTGCGCGCGTGACCGCGTTGCGCGGCGCGGCGGGGTGTGCCGGCGCAGGCAGCCGGGCCAGCAGCCGCGCGGGCAGCAGCCGCCGCAGCGCCGCGTCGTCGAGCAGCGGCAGACACAGCAACATGGTCTGCAGGTTGAACCAGTTGTAGTTGCCAGTGAGCAGGATGCAGCTCTGCAGCAGCAGGATTCCGCAGCCGGCCAGCAGGCGCAGCCGTCGCGGAGTGAAGATTAGGAAGGGCAGCAGCAGCTCGACTACGAAGGTGCCGCCGGTCGCGAACCTGAGCAGCGCGTGCGGCAGGCGGGCTGCGTACCAGGCGAGCGGTGTCGGCAGCGGCTGCGTCAGGAAGTGATAGGAGAGAGCCGACAGGTTCCACCAGTTTGGATCGCCGCTCGCGAGCTTCACCACGCCCGACATGAACATGAAGCGGAACAGCAGCCAGCGCAGCAGCCAGATGCCGGGCCGGGTGGCGAAGCTCAGCAACAGGGCGAGGAAGCCGGTCTCGAGCAGGAACACGTCCCACTGGTAGGTCATGAAGACCTGACCGGCGTACAGCAGCGACAGGTAGAGCACGTGCAGCAGCAGCAAGGCGAGCCGCGGGACTACCTTCAACACCAGCAGCGCCGACAATGCCGCGCCGCCCCAGCACACGGCCCGGATCGCGAGATCCCCGGCGTTCCACCAGAACACCATCGGCATTTGGTAGAAGCGCTCCGTGCCCGTCGTGCTGCGCAGCTGCGCCACGAGCTCCTCGAGCGGCAGGATGCCGTGGCTGCCGATCAGACCCGCCGCCTGCACCGCGAAGGAGACGAACGCGGCGAGGTAGATCAGGCCGAAGAGGCGCAGGAACAGATCCGCCACCCGCTCGTAGCGCGGCGGCTGATAATCCCTGCCCCAGAGCAGCAGGCTCAGGCGATGGAAAGCCGGCCGGTGCGCCGCGATGAAGGCGTAGCTGCGCTCCGCGACGGCCGCGAAGCCGGGCAGCCCGCGGTAGAGCCGCAGGCCCACGCCCCAGCCCGGGGCGTGGCTCAGGGTGAGGAAACTCGCCTCGGCGGCCTGCGCGCGCCGCCCGTCGGGCGAGAGGTACTGGACGGCACGCTGAAAGTCAGCGCGCGGTATCTCGGGATGCTGCGCCGCCACCTGCTGATACGGCCGGTATTCGACCCGCTCACCGGTGAGCGCCTGCCAGTAACGCGCCCAGTAGGCGCAGAACCCGCACTCGCCATCGTAGATGAGCAGCGGCCGCGCGCCGTCGCCCCGACTTTCCATCGACTGATGGTCGCGCATCCGCAGTGCGTCCGGCAACGCCGAGGATTATGCTGCCTGCCTCGGGCAGGGATCGTGAGGTCACGTCATGAGCAACGCGGATCCTTCGCAGAAGACGGTCGCAATCCTCGGCAACGGCGTCGTGGGTACGACGATCGCCAGGGGCTTTGCCGAGCTCGGTTACCAGGTGATCTTCGGTACGCGCGACGTGCACAGCCAGAAGACCCGCGCCGCGCTCGAGGCCGTTCCGGGCGCGCGCGCCGCCGCGCCCGCCGAGGCTGCGGCCGCCGCCAGCATCGCGGTGCTGGCGGTCCCCTGGAGCGGCCTCGAGGCGGCGATCTTCAAGGCGGGGCCGGAGAATCTCGCCGGCAAGATCGTCATCGATCCCAGCAATCCGCTCGACTTCTCCGCAGAGATCCCGACGCTCGCCATTCCGGTCACCGACTCGGCCGGCGAGCTGGTGCAGCGCCTGCTGCCGAAGTCGCGGGTGGTGAAGGCGTTCAACATCATCACCGCCACCCACATGGTGCATCCGCAGCTGCCCGACGGCACCCCCGACATGCTGATCGCCGGCGACGACCCGGCCGCCAAAGCACGCGTCAGCGAGATACTGCGGGGCTTCGGCTGGCGCACGCCGATCGACGTCGGCCCGATCAGCGCCAGCCGGCTGCTCGAGAACCTCGCCCTGCTATGGGTGGGTTATGGCGCCCGCAACGATCACTGGACGCATGCCTTCAGCCTGCTCGGCCAGAAGCGCTGAGTGCTCACTTGAAGTAGGCGTGGATCACGTCGATCAGCTCGTCCGCGGCGTCGGCGCGCGTGCCGGTGGCAGTGCGGCCCAGTACGTGCTCGCGCACGTGATCCTCGAGCACCTCGGCCAGCAGGCTGTTGATCGCGCCGCGCGTGGCGGTGAGCAGGTGCATGACGTCGGAGCAGTCCGCATCCCCCTCGAGGGTGCGCTCGACCGCCTCCACCTGACCGCGGATGCGGCGGATGCGGTTGAGGAGCTTTTGCTTGTCGCGGACGGTGTGCGCCAAGGCCGGTCTCCCTGATACCCAATAGGGGTAATGTATAGCAATATGGCTGAACAAGCCTACCGTGAAGCCTACCGGCGCGCGTTGGCCGATCCCGCGGACTTCTGGGCCGAGCGCGCGCAGGCACTGCACTGGGAGCACCGCTGGGACCGGGTGCTGGACGCGAGCCGTGCGCCGCTCTACCGCTGGTTCACCGGCGGGCGCCTCAACACCTGCTACAACGCGCTCGACCGGCACGTGGAGCAGGGCCGCGGTGCGCAGGCGGCACTCATCTATGACAGCCCGGTCACCGGCACCGTGGCGCGCTTCAGCTACCGCGAGCTGCGCGATGCGGTCGCCCGCTTCGCCGGCGCGCTGCTCGCGCAGGGAGTGACGCGCGGCGATCGCGTCGTCATCTACATGCCGATGGTGCCCGAGGCCGTGGTGGCGATGCTGGCCTGCGCGCGCATCGGCGCGGTGCACTCGGTGGTATTCGGCGGCTTTGCGCCGCACGAGCTCGCCAAGCGCATCGACGATGCGCGGCCGGTGATGGTGGTGTCGGCGTCCTGCGGCATCGAGGCGCAGCGCGTCATTCCCTACAAGCCGCTGCTGGATGAGGCGCTCAGGATCGCCGAGCACCGCGTCGCGCGCTGCATCGTGCTGCAGCGGCCGCAGGCACCCGCCGCGCTCACGGCGCCGCGCGACCTCGAGTGGTCGCAGGCCATCGCGGGCGCGCAGCCGGCGCCGTGCGTGGCTCTCGAGGCCACCGATCCGCTCTACATCCTCTACACCTCCGGCACCACCGGCAAACCCAAGGGAGTAGTGCGCGATCAGGGCGGACACGCGGTGGCGCTCGCCTGGTCGATGGCGGCGATCTACGGCATGCAGCCGGGCGATGTCTTCTGGGCGGCCTCCGATGTCGGCTGGGTGGTCGGCCACTCGTACATCGTCTACGCGCCGCTGCTCGCCGGCTGCACCAGCATTCTCTATGAGGGCAAGCCGGTCGGCACGCCCGACGCCGGCGCCTACTGGCGTGTGATCGAGCAGCACCGCGTGAATGCGCTGTTCACCGCGCCGACCGCCTTCCGCGCCATAAAGAAGGAAGACCCGGCGGGCGCGCTCATCGCGCGCTACGACCTCGCGAGCCTGCGCACCCTGTTCCTCGCCGGTGAGCGCTGCGATCCTGACACGGTGCACTGGGCCGAGCAGCGGCTGCATGTCCCGGTGATCGATCACTGGTGGCAGACCGAGACCGGCTGGCCGGTGGCCGCCAACTGCCGGGGACTCACGCCGCTGCCGGTCAAGGCGGGCTCGGCCAGCGTGCCGGTCCCCGGTTACGACGTGCGGGTGCTGGACGATGGCGGTGCGCCGGTGCCGGCCGGCAAGATCGGCAACCTCGTCATTCGCCTGCCGCTGCCGCCCGGGAGCCTGCCGACTCTCTGGCAGAACGACGACGGCTACCGCGACAGCTACCTCAGCCGCTATCCGGGCTACTACCTGACCGGGGATGCCGGCTACGTCGACGCCGACGGTTACGTGTGGATCATGTCGCGCATCGACGACGTCATCAACGTCGCCGGCCATCGCCTCTCGACCGGCGCGATGGAGGAAGTGCTCGCCGGCCATCCGGACGTCGCCGAGTGCGCCGTGATCGGCGTGGGCGACGCACTCAAGGGACAGCTGCCGCTCGGGCTGGTGGTGCTCAAGGCCGGCGTGACGCGCGCCTACGGCGAGCTGCGCCAGGAGCTCATCGAGCGCGTGCGTCAGCAGATCGGCG
>JASHVF010000148.1 GCA_030039615.1 Gammaproteobacteria bacterium
GCGAACATCCTGCACAACGCCAGCGCCCGCAGCCTGATCCTGCTGGATGAGATCGGGCGCGGCACGAGTACCTTCGACGGGCTGTCGCTCGCCTGGGCGATGGCGCGCGAGATTGCGCTACGCGTGCGCGCTTTCGCATTGTTCGCCACCCACTACTTCGAGCTCACCACTCTGGCAAGCGAGCTCGAGGGCTGCGCCAACGCGCACCTCGATGCGACCGAGCACGGCGACGGCATCGTGTTCCTGCACGCGGTCAAGGACGGCCCCGCCAACCGCAGCTACGGCCTGCAGGTCGCACAGCTGGCGGGCGTGCCGCCCGCGGTGATCGGCGCCGCACGGCGCTATCTCGAAGCACTGGAGGCGCAGCGCGACCGCGGCAGCACCGCTGCGGGCACAGAAGCGCGCCCCGCACAGGGACAGCTGCCGCTCGCCGCGGCTCGGCACGACGAGCTGCGCGCGGCGCTGGCAGGCCTCGATCCCGATGAGCTCTCCCCGAAGGCGGCGCTCGAGGCGCTCTATCGCCTCAAGGCGCTGGCTCGCAGTGCGAGCTGAGCTGCTGGCGCGAATGTCCGGCGCCGCAGCGCTCTACCGGCTGCCGGTCTACGCCGCCTGCACCGCACTCGCGCTCGCCATCACGTATTGCCTCGGAAAGGATGTGCCGTGGGACGAGCTCGACTATCACATCTACGCCGGACTGAGCGCCTGCAACGACCGCTTTGCGCAGGACTACTTCGCCGCCGGCCCGCAGTCGTACTTCAACCCCTACGCTTACGCGCCCATGTACGCGATGCTGCGGGCGGGCCTGTCCTCGCTCGCGATCGGAACGCTGTGGACGCTGTTCGACAGCACGATGCTGTGGCTCACCTACGAGCTGGCGCTCGCCGTGTGCCCTCTCGCCGCACCGCGCGGACGCGCGGCCTTCGGCCTGTGCGCCGTCGCGCTGGCGCTCGTCAACCCGGTGCTGCTGCAGCAGATCGGCTCGAGTTATTCGGACATCACCACCGGCGTCCCGGTGCTGTGGGGCTGGCTGCTGCTCGTGACCGCGGTGCGCGCGCCGGGCCTCGCGCCGCTGCTCGCCGCAGCAGCGCTGCTCGGCGCAGCGACCGCGCTCAAGCTCACCAACGCGGTGCACGCGCTCGCGGCCACCGTGATGCTGCTCGCCCTGCCCGTCCCGCCGCGCGCCAAGGTTCGCTACGCTGCCGCCTACGCGCTTGCCGGCATTGCCGTCTTCGCGATCGTCGCGGCGCCCTGGGCGTACCGCCTCGAGCGCGCCTTCGGCAACCCGTTCTTCCCGTTGTTCAACGATCTGTTCAGATCGCCGTATTTCATCACCCAGCCGCTGCGCGCGGTGCGGTTCATTCCCGCGAGCCTCCCTGAAGCGCTGTCACGTCCGTTCGCGATGCTCGATCCCACGCCGGGGGTCCACGAGGAATCGCGCGCGCCTGACGGGCGCTACGCGCTGCTTCTGATCCTCGCCTGTCTGCTGCCGTTGGCCTGGCTATGGCGGCGCCGCGCCGCGCCGGCCTCGCCGGCGCCGGCCGCAGCTCCCTGGGCGGCGCGAGTGCTGACGGCGCTCGGCTGCGCCTTTGCGGTTGACTGGGCGCTATGGCTGTGGACCTCGGGCAACGGCCGCTACGCTCTCGCGCCCGCCTGCGTGGCGGCCGTGCTGATTGTGGCGCTGCTGTTGCTTCTGACCGGTCCCCGCCCCGCGAGATGGATTGCACTGGCGCTCGCCGCCTGTGGTCTGCAGGCCTTCAATCTCTACATGAACTCGACCGGCCTGCGGCACTTCGCGCTGCCGTGGGACCGCGGTCCGTGGCTCACGGTCGAGCTGCCACAGGCGCTCGCGGCCGAGCCGGCCCTGTATCTCAGCATCGGCGCGAACTCGAACGCCTACCTCGCGGCCTACGTCTCGAAGCAGGCGGGATTCATCAACTTCACGGGTTACTATCCCATCCGCGCGACCGGCGCGGACGGAGCCCGGGTGCAGGCGCTGATTCGCCGCTACGCGCCGCACCTGCGCTTCCTCACCGCGGGCGACCGGCTGTATGACGATCTCAAACACCTTCCCAACGTGTCGGATGTCAACGGAGCCCTGGCGCGCTTCGGGCTGCGCGTCGAACCGGCCGACTGCGCCACAATCACCGTTCGCGCTGCCCGGCAGGTCGCCAACTCGCCGGTCGGCGTCACGCACCTGGTCACCTGCCGGGTCGTGCCGGGCGCATCGGCCGATGACGCCCCGCAGCCGGCCGCGCTCAAATCCGCGGATCTGGTACTCGATCGCCTCGAGGCCGCCTGCCCGGAACTGTTCCAGCCGAGCGGTGCGCTGACCGAGTTCCGCAACCACAGATACGAGCGGGTTTACCTCAACACCGACGTGTTCGCCTGGGTCAGCCGGGGTTACGTCAAGATGTGGAATCCGATCATCGCGGATGCCCCGATATTCCTCGGCGCCGAGGCGGACTGGCTCCGGGCGCCGCAACGGGTCGTCTGCGGGCGTCGCGCCGGTCACGACTTTGCCCGCGTGGTGGCCGCGGATCAGCCCCTCACCCCGGATCCGGCGAGAATTTTCCCTCGGTAAGGAAACGCCCGGTCTGCTGCGCCACGCGCGCCGACACCAGCATCCCCAGATGACTCACCGGCAGCACGACCTGGTCGGTGACACCGCTCAGGCGCGTCTCACTGACCGCGATGGTGCCGTCGTTCTCCTCATCGAAATGCGCGAAGAACTGCCCGAGTCCGACCGGCTGATTGCCGGCGATCACACCGAGCTCGCGGGCGTGCGTCCAGCGGCGCTCCTGCGGCTGCAGCAGCTCCTGCGCCACGGTTGGTCCCATGAGCTGTGCGAGCGGGCCAAAGAGCCCCGCGCGCTGCGCGGCGCGGCTCGCGGCACACGGCACTCCGAGGAATACGACGCGTCCCGGGGGCTGCGCGGGAAAATGCTCGAGCAGGCGGTAGAGCACCAATCCGCCAAGGCTGTGCCCCACGAAATGCACTTCGGGAACCGCGAGCGCACGCACGAAGCCATCGAGGCGCGAGGTGATATCCCCCATGCTCTCGGACGCCCCGAAGTAGCGGAACCAGTGGAGCTCGAGACCGAACTGCTGCGCGAGATGGTGCTTGAGCACCAGCGACTCCTCGCCGGGGAGCCACAGACCATGCACGTAGACGACGGGTGCGATGGTCCGACCCCGCTCAGCTTGCGGGCGGCGGCACGCGCACCCGCACGTGCAGCTCGCGCAGCTGCGCCTCGCTCACCTCCGTGGGCGCATCCGTGAGCGGATCCGCCGCGGTCTGCGTCTTGGGGAAAGCGATCACCTCGCGGATGCTGTCGGCGCCGGCCATCAGCATCGCCAGCCGATCGAGTCCGAAGGCGATGCCGCCGTGCGGCGGCGCACCGAAGCGCAGCGCATCGAGCAGGAAGCCGAACTTCTTCTGCGCCTCCTCGGCATCGATCCCGAGCAGCTCGAACACGGTCGACTGCATCTCCTGGCGGTGAATAC
>JASHVF010000149.1 GCA_030039615.1 Gammaproteobacteria bacterium
GAGGTCTACCCGCAGTTTTCCCGGCACCTCGAGGAGGCCGCACGGCTGGTGCGCGGGCTGCTGTTCGAGACCCCGGTCGACCCGAGCCGCCGCTGGCGCAACTTCCGCGAGGCGGCGGCGCTGCTGTGGCGGCAGCGGACCATCGGCGACCGCATGTACCGCCTCATCGACCTGCTCACCCAGAGCGCCTACGACTACCTCTCGGTCTGGTTCGAGAGCGACGTGGTGAAGGCGGTGCTCGGCTACTACGCTTGCATCGGCACGTTCGCCGGGCCGCGCTCGCCCGGCACCGCCTACGTGATCCTGCACCACCTGATGGGCGAGCATGCGGGCGCCGGCGGCTGGGGCTTCATCCGCGGCGGCATGGGCGCGATCACGCAGTCGATCGCGCGCTCCGCTCAGCGCTTCGGCATGGAGGTGCTCACCGGCGCGCCGGTCGCCGAGGTGCTGGTCGGGAACGGGCGCGCGCGCGGCGTCCGCACCACCGACGGGCGCGAGTTCAGTGCACGCGTCGTGGTCTCGAACGCCAACGCCAAGACACTGTTCCGCCAGCTCGTGGCCCCGCAGCACCTGCCGGCCGAGCTGCTCGCGGATATCGACGCATTCCGCACCTTCTCGACCGCCTTCAAGATGAACATCGCCGCCGAGGCGCCGCCCGCCTACCGGGCCTTCGACCCGCAGCGCGCCGGCTTTGCCTATCCGACCTACGTGCACCTCGCCCCGGGCATCGACTACCTCGAGCGCGCCTACGACGACGCCAAGTACGGCTGGTATTCGCGCCAGCCGTTCCTCACGCCGGTGGTGCCGACCATCGTCGACGATTCGCTCGCCCCGCCCGGCAAGCACGTCGTCAATGTATTTGGCGGACATGCGCCCTACGCCCTGAAGGGCGGCGCCGACTGGGCAGCGGAGAAGCCGAACCTGGCGCGCGCCGCATTCGCGGTGCTCGACGAGATGGCACCCGGCTTCTCCAGGCAGGTGATTGACTTCGAGCTGCTGGTGCCGCCGGACCTCGAGCGCATCGTCGGCCTGCCGCAGGGGCACATCTTTCACGGCGAGCTGAGCGCCGACCAGCTCTTCTGGCAGCGCCCGGCGCCGCACTGGGCGGACTACCGCACTCCGGTCCGCGGCCTCTACCAGTGCGGCTCCTCGACCCATCCGGGCGGCGGGGTCTCCGGCATTCCCGGCCACAACGCGGCCCGCGAGATCCTGCGCGACTGGCGGACATTCCGGTGAGCTCGCCGCCGGCGCGCATCGACTCGATCGACCTGCTGCGCGGGCTCATCATCGTCGTGATGGCGCTCGATCACGTGCGCGACTTCTTCGGCGATCCCGCGGCAAGCCCGACCAATCTGGCGACCACCACCGCGGCGCTGTTCTTCACGCGCTGGATCACGCACCTGTGCGCGCCGGTGTTCTTTCTGCTCACCGGCAGCGGCGCGTACCTGCGGGGCGCGCGGCTGTCGCAGGCAGAGCTGGCGCGCTTCCTGCTGACCCGCGGACTGTGGCTCATCGTGCTCGAGCTCACGCTGATGCGCTTCGCGCTGCAGTTCAACGTCGACTACCAGGTGACCATCATCACGGTGCTGTGGGCGCTCGGCTGGTCGATGATCGTGCTCGCGGGACTGATCTGGCTTCCGACCTGGGCGATTGCGCTCTTCGGCGCGGCACTGATCGTCGGCCACAACGCCTTCGACAACGTACAGGTTCCGGCGGGCGCGCCCGCGCGGCTGTGGAGCGTGCTGCACCAGCCGGGATTTCTCTATCGCGGCGAGCATGCGCTGGTGCGCACCTCGTACGTGCTCATTCCCTGGGTCGGCGTCACGGCTCTCGGCTACGCGCTCGGCGCGGCGTACCGCTGGGCCGCGCCCGCGCGGCAGCGGCTCTTGACGCGTCTCGGGCTCGCCGCGCTCGCGGCCTTCGTGCTGCTGCGCCTCTCCAATCTCTACGGCGATCCCTCGCCCTGGTCCCCCCAGAAGAACGCGCTCTGGACGCTCATGTCGTTCATCAACACGACCAAGTACCCGCCGTCGCTGCTCTTTCTGCTGATGACGCTCGGACCGGCACTGTTGCTGCTGCGCGCCTTCGACGCGCAGCTGCCGCCGCTGCTGCGCCCCGCCCTGGTGTTCGGCCGGGTGCCGCTCTTCTTCTATGTGCTGCACTTCTATCTCATCCACCTGCTGGCCGTGGCGGTGAGCTACGCGCGCTACGGCACGGGCGCGGGCGCCTTCCGCTCGCCGGACCTCGCGCACTTCCCCATGAGCATGCCGCCCGACTGGAATGTCGGCTTGCCGCTCATCTATCTCATCTGGGCCGGCGTGGTGCTCGCTCTCTGGCCGCTGTGCCGCGCCTTCGCGGATCTGCGGCAACGGCGTCGCGACTGGTGGCTCTCCTACCTCTGATCGAGCGCCGCCAGGGAGCGCGCGGAGCGGCGCATCAGAAGTCCGTGACGCGCGCTTCCAGCAGGGTCGGCCCGGGCGCCCCCAACGCCGTGCGCACCGACTCCGAGAGCTGCTGCGGTCCGAGCACCCGCTGCGAGCGCGCTCCGCAGGCGGCGGCGAACGCCTGGAAGTCGGGGTTGCGGCCACTCACGCCGACCGGCTCGATGCCGGCGGCGACCATGTCATCGCGGATCTGTTTGAGCGCCGAGTTGTTCCACACGACGAGCGGGAGCGGCAGTTGCAGCTCGACCGCCGTCATGAGCTCCTGCAGCGTGAACTGCACGCCGAAGTCGCCGGCCAGCGCCACCACGGGCCGCTGCGGCTGCGCGAGCTTCGCGCCGATCGCTGCCGGCAGCGCGAAACCGAGCGTGCCGTAGCCGCACGGATGGAACCACGAGCCGGGACGGTCCGCGGCGAAGGCGTAGTTGCCGGCATAGGCGATCTGGGTCATGTCGCTGAACACCACGCCCTCGGCGGGCAGGGCGGCGCGCAGCGCCCGCAGCGCGCCGAGCGCCGCCTGCTG
>JASHVF010000150.1 GCA_030039615.1 Gammaproteobacteria bacterium
ATGTCGCCGGTGTGCGCCTGCGCCGTTACCACCGGCATGGGTCCGCCCTGGCCGAAGCGCCCTGCCGGGCCCGTGCGCGCGCCCTTGCCCGGAGTCAGCAGCCAGCCGATCAGCACGACGAACAGCAGGATGGCCAGGACCAGTGCCCAGCGGGGGGCGGTCCGGACCTTCTGCCAGAGGGAGGGCACCGAGCCCGGAGTCACCTGATAGGGGTCGCGATTGATGTCGTTCATGAGCCTCGAAGCGGCGTCTTTCCGTGCGTCATGCCGGGCCGGCCGCCGATTCTAGCGCCATGCGGACGGGTCCAAAAAAAATGGGGTGGCGCGGGACTCCCCGCCCACCCCTTTCAGGAGGATAGCGACAGCAGACCACAGGGACGACCCCGTTGCAGTCCCTGTCCGGTAAGGAAGTGCAAGAAATATGGAGGCAGCCGGTGGGCCGACCGGGCTGGGGCGCGGCCTGGGCGGCCGGTCAGTTCACAGAATCTCCGGAACGGGGGGTCCTGAGGCCGGTGCGGTAAGATAGCCCTACCGAAAGCAGGGATCGGAACGGGGCTGGTATCGGCGCGAGGTGCACCGCAGACACCCGGACACGAACGATAAGACAACCACCCTGCGCCCCAATGGAGCGAACATGTCCGTGAGGTCCACGATCCAATCAGAGTTCCAGAACGTTGCCGCCGAGCAGGAGCGCAAGCTCGCGGCGCTTACCGACGACCTGAAGCTCATCGATTCCGGGCTCGATTCCCTGAGCTTTGCCATCGTCGTCGCCCGCCTCGAGGACGCCCTCGGTGTCGATCCCTTCAGCTCCGACACGGCCGTGGACTTTCCGGTGACCTTCGGCGATTTCGTCAGGCTGTACGAGAGCGTTGCCAAGTAAACCGCGCTCGCTGTGGGAGTCGATCGGCGCCGCCGGAGTTCCGCTCGGGCGGCTGTGCGGCGCGTCCGCAATCGTCGATCTTGCCGATCTGGCCCGTAGCTCGAGCCTCGGCGGCCGGCTCGAGGCGCTGCGCGGGCGCTCGGTGCTGCTCGACGTCAAGGATCCGCTGCTGGCCGCGCTCGCGATGCTGGAGCTCGACGGAGTGGCAGCACGCATGGTTCTCTGTCCGGCCGATCTCGCGCCTGAGCACCTGCCGGCCATCGCGCGCGGCGCCGCGGCGGATGCCCGGGTCGGCGACACCGAAGGGCCGGCGGCGAGTCTCGAGGGCATCGAAGTCTCGGTCGGCGTCGAGCCGCGGCTGCGGCCGGGCCCGCTCGCGCGGGAGATTTCGCACACCACCGAATGGGTGCTCCTGACCTCGGGAACGACCGGCGTACCGAAGCTCGTGCTGCACGACCTCGCGACGCTCACCCATGCGCTCAGCGACACGCGGCCGGGCAGCGAGCCGATCGTCTGGGCGACTTTTTACGACATCCGCCGTTACGGCGGCCTGCAGATCTTTCTGCGCGGCGTACACCTCGGGTCGCTGGTGCCCGCCGCGCCGGGCGAAGCCGTGCCGGCCTTTCTCGCGCGCGCACGGGACGCCGGGGTCACCCACATCTCGGGGACCCCGTCGCACTGGCGCAAGCTCCTGATGAGCGGCGCAGCCTCGATGATCGCGCCGCGCTACGTGCGACTCTCGGGCGAGATCGCCGATCAGGCCGTGCTCGATGCGCTGCGTGCCGCGTACCCCAACGCCCTGGTCGCGCACGCCTTCGCCTCCACAGAGGCCGGCGTCGGCTTCGAGGTGCGCGATGGTCTCGCGGGCTTTCCTGCAACCCTCATCGATGCGCCGGGCGCGAAGGTGCGGCTCACGGTGGCCGACGGAACGCTGCACATACGCTCCGCAGGCAACGCCTACGGCTACCTCGGCGAGGAGGCGGCCTCGTTCCCCCGCGGCGCCGATGGCTCCGTCGACACCGGCGACCGGCTCGAGGAGCGGGGCGGTCGCTATCACTTTCTCGGCCGCGCGGGCGGCGTGATCAATGTGGGCGGCCTCAAGGTGTACCCCGAGGAGATCGAGGCGGTCATCAACGCCCATCCGTGGGTGCACATGTCGCTGGTGCGCGCCCGGCGCAACCCGATCACCGGCTCGGTCGTTGCCGCAGACGTGGTGCTCGCCGAGGAGGTCCCGGGAGGGAGCCGGCCGTCTGCCGAGGCGCTCACCCGCGAGGTGCTGCAGCGCTGCCGCGAGACGCTCGCCGCCTACAAGGTGCCGGCCATGATCCGCGTCGTGCCGACGCTGGCGGTTTCCGCCTCGGGTAAGCTGGTGCGCCCTGATGCGTAGTGTCATCGTCACCGGAGCGAGCCGCGGCCTGGGTCTCGGCATCGCCCGAAGGCTGGCCGGAACCGGCCTGCGCGTGATTGCGATCGCGCGCGGCGAGAGCGCGGAGCTGCGTGCCGCCGCCAGCGAGCTCGAGGCCGGCGGTCGCGGCGAGTTGCATTTCCGTGCCTTCGATCTCGGCGAGACGCGTGGACTCGCCGCGCTGGTCGCGAGCCTTCATAAGGAGTTCGGGCCGCTCTACGGACTCGTCAACAACGCCGGTATCGGCACCAGCGGCGTGCTGGCGATCATGCCCGACGCGCAGATCGCGCGGCTGCTGCAGATCAACCTGCTGTCGCCCATCACGCTCAGCAAGTACGTGGTGCGGCGCATGCTGAGCGAGCGCGCCGGGCGGATCGTGAACATCTCCTCGATCGTCGCCGCCACGGGCTATCAGGGCCTCTCGGCCTACTCGGCCACCAAGGCGGGGCTGATCGGCTTCACGCGCTCGCTGGCGCGCGAGGTGGGTCCGGTCGGCATCACGGTGAACGCCGTGGCGCCGGGCTTTGCCGACACGGAGATGACACACGAGCTCGGCGAGGGCGGGCGCGAGAAGATCATGCGCCGCAGCGCGCTGCAGCGGCTGGTCACGACCGAAGACGTGGCCGGGGCGGTCGAGTTCCTGATGAGCGATGCCGCCAGGAATATCACCGGCACAACGCTCACGGTGGACGCGGGGAATACCGCCTAGAGCCGTAAGGCTCCGCTCGCGATTCTCCTGAAGAGCGGCCCATCGAGTCGCACGTACGCGCCGCGCGCGGTGTCATCGAGATAGATCGCGTCGCGGACCGCCTCCGGGTCGTATCCCTGTCGGACGAGCTCCTGAGTGCGGAGCTTGAAGGTCGAGGTCACCTCGAGCGTCGCCGCGACGCGCACGAACACCGGGCGGGCGTAGGGCGGGAGCACCGCCACCGCGCGGCGGAGGGTGGCGAGATCGAAGCCCGCGCCGACGACGAGCGCGGCCATGCCGGCGCGCCCTTCGGCGTGCGGAATGCTGACCCCGTACACGGCGACCTCGGCGACGCCGGCGCAGGCTGCCAGCGCCGCCGCAACCTCGGTCGTCGCGACATTCTCGCCCTTCCAGCGGAAGGTGTCCCCGACGCGATCGATGAAGTAGAAGAAGCCCTGCTCGTCGCGGCGCATCAGATCGCCGGTGCGATACCAGGTGTCGCCAGGGGCAAAGACGTCGTGCAACAGTTTTCCTGCCGAGGCCTCCGAGTCCGCGTAGCCCTCGAAGCGCGAGCTGCCCGTGCTGTCGAGGATCTGGCCGATCGCCTCTCCGACCTCATTGGCGGCGCAGCGCACGCAGCGCCCGGCGGCATCCCGTGCGGGCGCCACGGCGTCGAAGTCGTGCTTCACTACCGCGACCGGTACGCGATGCTGGAGGAAGGGCGGAATGCGGCCAATGGCGCCGACCCGGCCCTCGCAGTTGTAGAGCGAGAAGTTGCCTTCGGTGGAGGCGTAGTACTCGAGGATCTGCGGAATGCGGAACCGTCTCTGGAAGGGCTCCCACACCTCCGCGCGCAGCCCGTTGCCACAGGCGAGTCGCAGCCGGTGCGAGGTCTCCGCCGCAGCGGGTGCGCTGTTGAGCAGATAACGGCACAGCTCGCCGATGTACTGAAAGAGCGTGCAGCGCTCGGCTACCACGTCCTTCCAGAAGTTGCTCGAGGAGAAGCGCTCGCGCAGCACCACCGCCGCCCCGCCGACGAGCGCGGCCCCGGTGGCCACCACGCCGCCGACGCTGTGGTACATCGGCAGACAGTTGTAGAGGCGGTCGTCCGGCTGGGCGTCGATCAGGCCCGCGAACCAGTGACTCCACTGCATGAGGCGCAGGTGACTCACGTTCGCGGCCTTCGGCAGTCCCGTCGTTCCGGAGGTGTAGATATAGAGAGCACGATCGGCGAGCGAAGGCGGTGCACAGTCCGCCGGAGGCAGCGCGGCGCCGCTCAAGGCCTCGAGTTCGAGCCGCGGGAAGCCCACGGCGTCCGGGCCGAACGCCCAGCAGCCGACCCGCTCGCCGAGCCGCTCGCGGAGGACGGCGAGCGCGGCGCAGTGCGCGCCTCCTGCGATCACGGCGCGCGCCCGTACGATGTCGATCGAGTGCTTGAGGAGATCGCCCGTCAGGTTGGTGTTGACGAGCGCGACGCTCACCCCGATGCGACTTAAGCCGAGCCAGATCGCGAGGTACTCGGGGCAGTTCCTCATCAGTAGACATATCACGTCATCGCGCTGAAGGCCCTGGGCGAGACCCCAGCGGGCAAAGCGATGACTGGCCTCGGACAGGCCGCGGTAGGAGAGGGCGCTCTCCGGGCCGACGAGCGCCGGGGCGTCCGCGAAGCGCTCTGCGAGCCGATCGATGAGAAGAGGCAGGGTGAGCGTAGGATCGCGCCCGATGGCGGCGGTGCGCTCGAGCGCACGCATCCACGCCCTGGCCGGCGAGCGCATGCGTTCATCGCCCGTAGCTGTCATCATTTGAGGAGGATTCTATCCGAGGCAGGACATGAAGCCTGAGACCATTGCGCTGCACGGCGGCTTCGACGGCGATCCGACAACCAAGGCGGTCGCGGTCCCTATCTATCAGACGGTCGCCTATAGCTTCGACAGCGCGGCGCACGGCGCGGCGCTCTTCGACCTCGAGGCCGAGGGTTACCGCTATACGCGCATCGCCAATCCGACGGTCGACGTGCTCGAGCGCCGCGTGGCGATGCTCGAGGGCGGAATCGATGCGCTGGCGGTCGCCTCCGGGCAGACCGCGATGTACTACACCATGCTCAATCTCGCCGAGCCGGGTCAGAACATCGTCTCGGTGCCGCAGCTCTACGGCACGACCCACACGATCTTCGCGCACATCCTGCCGCGCCAGGGCATCAAGGTGCGTCTCGCCAAGTCCGACCGGCCGGCCGAGCTCGAGGCGCTGATCGATGAGGACACGCGCGCGCTGTTCTGCGAGACGGTCGGCAATCCCGCGGGCAACATCTGCGACCTCGAGGCGCTCGCGGCGATCGCGCGCCGCGCGCGCATCCCGCTCGTGGTCGACAACACGGTGCCGACGCCGGTGCTGCTGAAGCCGATCGACTACGGCGCCGACATCGTGGTGCACTCGCTCACCAAGTTCCTCGGCGGCCACGGCACGAGCTTGGGCGGCGCGATCGTCGACAGCGGGCGCTTCGCCTGGACCGAGCACGCCGATCGCTTTCCGCGCCTCACGCAGCCGGATGACTCCTACCACGGACTCGTCTACACCGACCACTACGGCGCGAAGGCCTTTCTCGGCCGCGCCCGCAGCGTCTTCCAGCGAACCATCGGGGCGGTGCTCTCGCCTTTCAACGCGTTCCTGCTGCTGCAGGGAATCGAGACGGTGTCACTGCGGGTCGAGCGCCACGTCGAGAATGCGCGCCGGGTGGCCGAGTTTCTGCGCGCCGACCCGCGCGTCACCTCGGTGGCCTACGCCGGCTTCCCCGACAGCCCTTACTACGCGCTCTGCCAGAAGTATCTGCGCGGCCGCGCCTGCTCGCTCATGACCTTCACCATCCGCGGCGGGGCCGACGGCGGCACGCGCTTCTACGATGCGCTCAAGCTCTTCAAGCGGCTGGTGAACCTGGGCGATGCCAAGTCACTCGCCTGTCACCCGGCCTCGACGACCCACCGGCAGATGTCGCCCGAGGAGCAGCGCCAGGCCGGCATCGGCCCGGAGACGATGCGCCTCAGCGTCGGCATCGAGCACATCGACGACATTCTCGAGGACATCGACCAGGCGCTCGCGCGCGCGACGGCCTCAAGTCCATGAGCAGGTTCGCTCCAACGCCGCGCTAACCCCTGGTGCCCAGCAGGCGCCTCACCAGCGTGTGAATCGAGTTAATGGAGCGGAAGTTCTCCGGCGTGATCTCGTTCTGCGGAATGCTGAGGTCGAACTCCGCCTCGACCGACAGCATGAGACTCACCATCTTGAGCGAGCTCACGCCGAGCTCACTCAAGGCGGCTTCGGGCGGCAACGTCGGTCCCGCGCCCGGGCGCTCGAGAACCCTTTCGACGAGACCGAGCAGGCGGTCTCGTAGTGCGGATGCGGGGTTCAGGTCCTCGGGGGCCGGGCTCATAGGCCGGCTAATGATACTTCTTCCGTGCGGCGCGTCGTCTTGGCCGCGATGAAATCGAGCCAGTTGCCGTAGAGCGCAACGGCCGCCGGGCGCCAGCTATTGCTGAGCACGGCAGCTACCGCAGCGAAGGGAAACTGCTCGATCAGGGACGGTGCGCGGTCCCTGAGCGCCCGCTCCTTGAATTGCTCGAGCAGGGCGACGGCCGCAGGCGGCAGGTAGCCGTGCGGCATCGTCGGATAGTGGGCCTGCTGGCCGATCAGGTAGCGACCGGCATCCCGCCGGTATTCCTTGAGGAGCGTCGTATCCTCGTATTCCGGGTGGCCCTGAAAGAGGAGCATCAGACTGCGGCCGCGGCGCACGAAGGCATCCGCTCCGGTCTCGGGCCCGAAGCTCAGGACCTCGTAGCCTGCGCCCCGCAGCTCTTCGACCGGGAGCTCGTTCCAGCGCGAGTGCGGCATCGCGAGGGGTGCGGCGACGCCCTCCAGGAACGGGTGTCCTGCCAGCAGGCTATGGAGATATACGCCGCAGCGCTTTTCGGCCAGCCGCCGCCGCGTGATGCCGCTGAAATGTTCCGCGGCAGCGTGCGCCGCCAGGCACGACCAGATGCTGCCCGCGGTGTGCGTCTCGGCGAAGTCCAGGAGCGCAGTCATACGCGGCCAGTAAGGTTCGTCTGACAGACGCGGCGCGATCGGCTCGCTGCCCGTCACGATGAGCGCATCGGGCCGGTCGGCGAGCAGCGTGTCGATCGGCCAATAGGAGCGCGCGATGCGCTCCTGTGCGTCACGCCTGCGCGGCAGCTCGGGAAACGAGGTGAAGCACAGACGCACGCCGTACGCTCCGGCAGCGGCGCGCAGCAGGCTCGAGAACTGCGCTTCGGTGGATTCGAGCGCGGCGTCAGGCATATTGTTTACCAGGCCGACGAGCAGCGCGCTGTTGCGTGAGCGCCGCACCGTGGTGGTGCGTCGGGCGTCGTATATGTCGAGTTCGAGCGGCATGTCGTATTTATTTCCGCTTGTGGGCCGGCAAATTGCTCGGGCTTTAGCGCAGCCGCAGTGCATTATGCGGTCGCTTGCGATATCTTCCTAACACAAAGCACAACAACCAGGGCGGGAGCCTAAATTAAGTAATGGAAGCGCGGCTGCTGGCAGACGGAGGCGGTTTCGCGACTGCCATTTCGAGTGATCTGAAGGCCCGCGCGGAGCGCGTCGCCGAGGTGGCGGCACAGCACGCCGCTGCGGTCGACAGCGCCGGCCGCTTCCCGCAGGAAGCGGTCGCGGCGATGAAGGCCGAGCGGCTGCTCGGCATATTCGTGCCGAGGTCGCTGGGCGGAGAGGGGGCGGCGATCAGCGAGCTCGCCGACGTCTGTTTCCTTCTCGGCCAGTCCTGCTCCTCGAGCGGCATGATCTACGCGATGCACCAGGTGAAGGTCGGGTGCGTCACGCGCCACCGCGGCGAGCGCGCAGTGCTCGAGCGGCTGCTGCGCTCGCTGTGCGCCGAGCAGCTGCTGCTCGCATCCTCGACCACCGAGGGCCAGGCGGGTGGCAACATTCGCTCGAGCGAGGCTCCGGTCGAGCACCAGGACGGCGGGCGCATCACTCTGGAGCGCAAGGCGAGCGTCATCTCCTACGGCGCCTATGCCGACGGCGTCGTGACGACGGCGCGGCGCGCCGCGGATGCCGCACCTTCCGACCAGGTGCTGATCGCATTGCTCAAGAGCGACTACACGCTTACCAGGCTTCAGGGGTGGGACGCGCTCGGCATGCGCGGCACCTGCAGCGAGGGCTACACGCTCAAAGCACAGGCGGACGCGGGTCAGGTTCTGCCCGAGCCGTACGAGACGATTCACTCGCGCACCATGGTTCCCTTCGCCCACCTGCTGTGGGGTTCGGTATGGGCCGGCATCGCCGCGGGCGCAACGCAGCGCGCACAGGCCTTCATCCGCAATGCCATGCGCCACAGCAACGGGCAGTTGCCGCCGGGGGCGCCGCAGTTCACCAGGGCGTTGACCTCGCTGCGCACGCTGCGCAGCATGCTGGCGACGTCGCTGCGCCGCTATATGCAGTACATGGACGACCCGAAGGCGCTCGCCGCACTGGACTTTCAGACGCTCATTACGCTCACCAAGGTGGAGGCTTCCGAGCTCGCTGCCGCGACCGTGATGAGCGCCATGCGGGCCTGCGGTCTCTCCGGCTATCGCAATGACGGCGACTACAGTATCGGGCGATACTTACGCGACGTACTATCCTCACCCATCATGATCAACAACGACCGCATCCTCGCGAATCTCGCGGCTTCGGCGCTGATGAACCCCATACCGAGGCTGCTGAGCGAGTGACAGGGCAGCCGGAGTCCCTTGGCAGTATGAGCGCGTCCCAGGTCGATCAGACCGACCCGTCGCAGGATCCGCTGGCCGGTATCGCGCCCGCGCTGTTCCTCGGGCTCGGTTCGGACGGGGTTTACGCCCGTACGACGCTCTATGAACAGGTGTTCGGGCGGCTCGTGGCGCTCGTCGATCGCCTGCGTGATGCGCGCGCCGAAGTGCTGCGCTTCCCGCCCGTGATGAATCGCCGGCAGCTCGAGAGGTCGGGCTATCTCAAGAGCTTTCCGAACCTGCTCGGCTGCGTGTGCGTGCTGCATGGGAGCGAGGCGGCCATCCGCGCGGCGGCCGACCGGCACGAGAGCGGCGGCGACTGGACGACCTCGCTCGCCGCGGCCGACCTGGTGCTGACGCCGGCGGCATGCTACCCACTGTATCCGCTCGTGGCGGCGCGCGGAGCACTGCCCGCGGGAGGCCTGGTCTTCGACGTGGCAGCCGACTGTTTCCGCCGCGAGCCGTCACGCTCGCTCGACCGGCTGCAGTCCTTTCGCATGCGCGAGTTCGTGCGCATCGGCTCGCCGGAAGACATCACGACTTTCCGCGAGGGCTGGATTCAGCGGGCACGCGACCTGGCCGGGGAGCTCGCGCTCCCGTATTCGGTAGACATCGCCAACGACCCCTTCTTCGGCCGCGTCGGGCAGGTGATGGCGGTGAGTCAGCTGCAGCAAGCGCTCAAGTTCGAGCTGCTGATCCCGTACTATGAGCGCGCCAAACCGACCGCCTGTATGAGCTTCAACTACCACCGTGAGCACTTCGGCCAGGTTTGGGGCATCAAGGCGAGCGGCGAGGCGCCGGCGCACACGGGCTGCGTGGCTTTCGGCATGGACCGCCTGACCGTGGCTCTCTTCGCCAATCACGGCGTGGATCCCGGCCGATGGCCGGCGTCGGCGCGACGCGCTCTCGAGCTGTGACGGCGCATCCGGCGTTCTAATCGCCCTCCCGGCGCTCCCCGGGGAGTTCATGCCACTCGATGCTCGCGTTCGACGTTTCCTCGACACGCTGGCGGCTTCGGGCGCCGCGAGCACCCTGGCTCTTTCCGTCGAGGAACGGCGCCGCTCGCTGGTCCAGCTCCTCGGGTTTTCTGGTCCGCCGAAACTCGTGGGCGCAATCGAGGACCGGACACTTCCCGGGCCGGCGTCGGACCTGCGCATGCGGGTGTACGCGCCCGTCGGCGTCGCAGCAAAGGATGCGCTGCCCGGGCTGCTCTACTTTCATGGCGGCGGGCTGGTTGCCGGAAGCCTCGATACCCACGACTCCATCTGTCGCGCGCTCACGGCGGCGAGCTGCTGCCGACTCTTCTCCCTTGACTACCGGCTCGCCCCCGAGCATCCGTTTCCGGCTGCGATCGAGGACGGCCTTGCCGCCACGACCTGGCTGGCAAATCATGCTCGGGAGCTCGGCCTCGACCCCGAACGGCTGGGCGTCTGCGGGGACTCGGCAGGGGCGACTCTCGCAGCCGTGGTGTGTCAGTCCGTCGCCGCAGCCGGGCGGGTGCGACTGGCGTGCCAGCTGCTCCTGTGCCCGATCATGGACTACGCGGCCGAGAGCGAATCGCGTCGCAACCTGGCGGCTGGCTATCTGGTGGACCGTGCCACGCTCGAGCATGACTTAAGGCACTATCTTCCCGCAGGCGCCGACCGAGCCGACCCGCGGGTCTCGCCACTGCGGGCGGCGCAACTGCGCGGACTGCCCCCGACCGGCGTACACACCGCGGAGTTCGATCCGCTGCGCGATGAAGGGGCCGCCTACGCCGAGCGACTGCGCGCTGCAGGAGTGCCGACCACGTACCACTGCCACCCCGGTATGATTCACCTGTTCTACGGGCTTGGCGCGCTTGTCCCGTATGGGGATACTGCGTTCGGGCTCATGGGCGCAGACATACGCTCGCTGCTGACAAGGTCTGACCTGGACGGGGGTAGACGATGACCGAACGCCGGCAAGTCGAGGAATTGCTCCGCGCGCTGCACGCGGCGCGTCTCGAGGCGAACCTCGAGCGGCTGTGCGCGCTGTTCTCGTCCGATGCGCACATGCGCATCCAGGGCACGAGCGACGGCAAGGCGATCGCGGTCGGCGCGAGCGGCATCGGCCAGATCCGCCCGTGGCTGGCAATTCTGGTCAAGACGTTCAGGCTTAGCGAGTACCAGCTGCTGTCGCTCACGATCGAGGGCGAGCGCGCCGCGGCGCACTGGCGCGTGGCCATCCATTCGAAGATCACCGGGGCGCTGGTGCCGACCGAACTCGTGGACCTCATCGAGATACGGGGCGGGCAGATCGCGTCCTACATCGAGTTTTTCGTCCCCTCCTGATGGCGTACGGCGCGTCGCCTCGTGACGACAAATCAGCCGCCGCACTGTCGCCGGGTTACGACGCATTGCGCCGTGCGGTCGAACCACGTCTCATAAGTGCCAACTGCGTTTGGTAGCGGCGATCCCGTTTAACTTAGGATCGGGGGTGTTTAAGGGCAAACCCGCCGCAAGGCGGGGACGCAAAGCCTCCGGTCTCAGGCCTCTCTGAGATAGCGGGGTTGCCGGCGAGCTGGCCTCACTCCTCGTCGTCACTCCGCCGTCACTCAGCTGGCGGTCGACTCCGGGCGCTCGAGGTCTGGACCAGGGACGAGGAACGCCACTCGAAACGAGGCCAAATGAACACAGATCTGAGTCGCGGTGGAGCATTCGTCCGAGCCTGCATGGTGTGCGTCGTCGCGGCCGCTGCACTCGCAGGTTGCGGCGGCGGCGGCGGAGGCACGAGCACGCAAACAACCGTCAGCGC
This sequence comes from Gammaproteobacteria bacterium, assembly GCA_030039615.1. Taxonomy (GTDB): domain Bacteria; phylum Pseudomonadota; class Gammaproteobacteria; order Steroidobacterales; family Steroidobacteraceae; genus 13-2-20CM-66-19. The sequence goes on from JASHVF010000150.1 coordinate 11,543, forward strand.
CACTGCGCCGAGCATCAGTGGCACGCCGCCGGCCACGGTCACCGCGGGTCAGGCCTATGCCTTCACACCTACCGCGAGCGGCCCTTCCGGCACCACCCTCAGCTTCAGCGTCCAGAACCTGCCCTCCTGGGCGACATTCAGCCTCTCGAGCGGGGCTGTGACCGGCACGCCGTCGAGCTCCAATGTCGGAACTTTCTCGAACATCGTGATCAGCGTGAGCGACGGTCAGGCGTCCGCTTCCCTCCCGTCGTTCAGCATCCAGGTCGATGCCCAGGCGGTGGCTAGCGGCACGGCCATACTGTCCTGGGTTGCCCCGACCACAAATACCGACGGCAGCGCGCTGACGAATCTCGCCGGCTTCATCATTAGCTATGGCACCAGCACCGACGCGATGAACCAGAGCATCACTGTGTCGAGCGCGACCGCAACCAGCTACACGGTGCGCAGCCTCGCGGCGGGCACCTGGTACTTTACCGTGGCCGCCTACACGACCGAGGGCGAGCAGAGCGCTGCCTCGAACGTGGCGAGCGAGACAATCAGCTGAGTTCCGCACTAGCCGCTGATCAGGGTGGCGACCGGCGCGAGCAGCCGGAATAACCGCCAGGATTCAAAGGCTTTTGCCATGCGTACCTCGGGCGGTCGCAGGGTAGCCACATTTTACAATCATCGGCCGCTGCGCGGTTCCCCGGCGGGGGCCGGCGCTCCAGCCGTTCCGCGAGGCGGGTCAGGTTGGCAAACCGGCTGCGATTCCGTACCGTACGAGCATGACGCCACTCGACACCGTGCCAGCTGGCCCCGGCACTTTCGTCCGCTAGAGCCGCTGCGGATGGAACGCTGAGGGTGCGATCGCTCATCGATCAGGTCCTTGAGGAGATCCGCAGCGCCTGGCGCTTCCGCTGGCTGGCGCTCGCCGTCGGCGGCACGATCGCGCTGTTGGGCTGGATGGCAGTGTTCGCCATGCCGGACCGTTACCAGGCCGGCGCGAAGGTCTTCGTAGATACGCGGACTGCGCTGAAGCCCGTACTGCAGGGCCTGACCGTCGGGCAGGACGTGGATGCGGAGCTCAACTACGTCCGTCAGTCGCTGCTGGCGGGACCGCAGCTGGAGCGGATCGCGCGCGAAGCGGGTGTGATTCCACCCGGAAGTGACGCTCACAGCAGGGAGCAGCTGCTGCAGGGCCTGGGCAACCGTATCGAGATCAGTGTGCGCAGTGCGAGCGGTCGGGAGGAGGACCGTAGTACCGCGGGCAGCATCTACAGCATCGACTTCCAGGATGGCGATCGCGCGCGCAGCCTCAAGGTCGTCACGACCCTGCTCGATACGCTCGTCAACCAGACGCTCGGCGGCAAGCGTGAGGGCGCGGAGAGCGCGCAGCAGTTCCTGCAGACCCAGATACATGACTATGAGCAGCGCCTGCGCACCGCCGAGGACCGCCTCGCGGCCTTCAAGTCGCGCCACATCGGCTTGCTGCCGACGGAGCAGGGCGGAGCCTTTGCCGAGCTGCAGAAGGAGAACAACGCGATCGATGACACCAAGACCAAGCTCGCTCAGTCGCGTGCGCGACGCGCTGAGCTGGAGCGGCAGTTGCGCGGTGACGCGGCGGTCGCAGCCTCGGCACCCGCGCCGTCGGCGGCCGCGGGCGGCGGGACGGGAGCCGGCTTTGACACGCTGTCGCGGATCGCCGAGACGCAGGCGCGTCTCGATGAGCTGCTGCTGAAATTCACCGACAAGCACCCCGACGTCATTGCAGCACGGCAGACACTCGAGGAGCTTCAGCGCCGGCGGGCCGCCGAGGTCGACAGTCTCAAGCACGGCGATGCCGACGCGGCAGCGACCAGCCGGGCGAGCGCCAATCCCGTCTACCAGAGCATTCAGCTGGAGCTCAACAAGGAGGATGTCGAGATCGCCGACCTCAATATGGAGCTCGAGCAGCAGGAAACGAAGGCTGCGGAGCTGCGCCGGCTGCTCGATACGGCGCCGCAGGTCGAGGCGGAGTACGCTCAGCTAAACCGCGACTATGACGTGAACAAATCGCAATACACGGCCTTGCTGGGGAACTACGAGAAGGCGCGTCTCGGCGAGCGAGCGGACAATGCCGGCTCCGTTCGCTTCGAGATCGTGGAGCCACCCGCGGCGAGCTATCAGCCGGTCTGGCCGCACCGCGTCCAGCTGCTGGGCGGTGTGCTGCTTGCGGCGCTGGCGGCTGGTGCGGCGGTGGCATACGGGCTTCACCAGCTGCACCCCGTGCTCAGCTCGGTGGGCGCGCTGGCTGAGCTCACGGGCGTGACCGTCCTCGGCATGGTCGGCAGTGCATTCCCGCAGCGCACGCGCCGGGCCGCGATCCGGGATCGCGTACGCCTGGCATGTGCCTTCGGCGGGCTCTTTGTAGCGTTTGGGGTGGCAGTCGCTTTGAGCGCCGCCGGACTGCGACTGAGCCTGCCGATGCTCAAGTACTGGTGAGCCCGTGAGCATCATCGAGAACGCATTGCAGAAACTCAGGGGCACGGGTCCGGCCGCGGGTCCACGCGGCGATGCCACCGCCGTGCGCGCGGCGGGCACTGCCGGTGCCGCCGGCGCGCTCACGGCGGCACCACCCGCCGCGGGGTACGCGCTCAAGCGCATGATGTTCGACGCTGCCGGCCTGTGTGCGGCGGGCTACCTGCCCGAGCACGACGACGAGCGCCGTCTGGCCGATCATTTTCGGCGCATCAAGCGCCCGCTCATCGAGAAGGCGCTGGCTGCGGATGCGACCGCCGACATGCGGCTGATCCTCGTCTCGAGCGCGCTGCCAGGCGAGGGCAAGACCTTCACCAGCATCAATCTGGCGCTCAGCATGGCGCAGGAGCGCGATATCAGCGCGCTGTTGGTCGACGCCGACGTGCCGAAGAAGCGCATCAGCGAGATGTGCGGAGTGCGCCGCGAGCCGGGCCTGGTCGACGCCGTGATGGACGAGTCGCTGGACGTGGAGTCGCTGATTCTGCGTACCGACGTGCGCGGGCTCGACGTTCTGCCGGCCGGCAGGTCCGTCCACAATGCCACTGAGCTCCTCGCGAGTGCGCGCATGGCGCAGATCGCGATGCGGCTCGGCGCGCGCAACCCGCGCCGCCTCATCGTATTCGATGCGCCGCCGCTGCTGGTTTCGAGCGAGGCGCGCGCGCTGCTGCAGCTGCCGGCGCAGGTTGTTCTCGTGGTGCGTTCGGGCGAGACGCCGCGCCGTGCGATCCTCGAGGCAATCTCACTCGTCGATCCCAAGAAACTGACGGGGCTGGTTCTGAACGACACGCCCGTGGGAACGGACGGCTATTACGGCTATTACGCCCCGGCTGGCGACCAGCATTCCGGGGAGCGTGCGTGAGGCTTACGGGTCAACCCGCGGGACGAGTGTGGCGCGCCCGGGCAACTCATCGAACTGCACCACCGCGCTGAGAACCGCCCAGAAGCGCTCGTTGGCGACCGAGCGTGAGAATCGCAGCGCCTCTTCCTTCGACGGCGCCCGCAGCCGTCCCTCGAGGACGTGCCGGCGATACAGCTCCAGCAGCGCGTCCTTCAGCGCCCCCGGGGTACGCGGGTCGACCTGATTGATCCCGCTGATGCCGGCGACGACCTGCGCGGTTTCGCAGTCGTGCTCGCAGATCAGCAGTATCTCGCGGCCACTCGCCAGATGCTCATAGGTCTTGGCCGGTACGGACAGGTGCTGCTGCTGCGCGATGTTAAGCAGCAGCGTCGAGCCCGCGACCGCCTCAGTAACCTCCCACTGCGGCACGTTCGGCCGAATCTGGACGACCGCCGCCGCGCGCTTGCCCCGCAGCCACTCGCGGAGCGATCGGCCGCCGTACTCCTCCACGCTTCCCATGAACGTGAGGCTGATGCGGCTCGGATCGATCCCGGGCTGGTGCAGCAGGTGCTCGAGCGCCTCGAGCAGGGGAAAGGGATCACGGCCGAAATACAGGTCGCCGGCAAACAGCATGACCAGCCGTCCGCCGGTGCTTGCCGGCGCCTGCTGGATCTCCTCGTCGAAGCCGTTGCGTACCAGATGGAGCTTTTCCCGCGTGTCAGGATAGCGTGCCGCCAGCAGCTTGGTCACCGTGGCGCCCGTGGAGGTGATCGCCGTCGCCGAGCGCAGCGTCCAGGCCTCAAGCAATCGCAACAGGCGCAGCTCCATGCGCCGCTCGGGGTGCGCGTAGTTGATCGCGTCCGTCCACGGATCACGCATATCGGCGATGTACGGGACTCGCAGCCAGCGTGCCGCGAGGGCGCCTGAGAGCAGCAGCGTGTTCGGCGGGGCCGATGCAACCACCAGTCGTGCCTGGAACCTCTTGCCGGCACGCTGCGCGGCGCGTGCGGCCCGCCAGCCCCAGCGCTTCTGGTCGTCGATGAAGTACAGGCAGCGGAAGAACAGACGGCGGGCTCGCGACAGGGCCCGCCGCAGAGCGGAGGGAGCGCGGACCGCGCCGGCGGACGGGGCCTGGCGCTTCTCTCCGAACATGCTCTGCTTGAGGAGCACAGCCGCGTCGATCAGTACTCGGCGAGGCTGTTTCACCGGAATTGCGATGACGCCAGGCAGCAATTCGGAGCCGGCCTCGACCTGCGCACCGGCGAACGCGCTGACCACGAGAACCCTGACGCCCTTGCTCGCGAGGAACCGAGCGAGGGCTGTGGGCCTGCGACCGCCGATCGCATTTGATGGATGGAAGTGATACGAGATCAGCAGTACGGTCGGCGGATTCAAGACGTCGCCCACATCGATGTCATGGCGCCAGCGTGAGGAAACGCTGTCGCCGGGGAAGCGCTAGGATAGCATCGAATACGTGAACCTGATTCAGCGCCTCGGGGCGACATCGATAGACAGGGAGCGGCTTGCCAATTAACGAGTCTGCATCGCACGCTCGGGCGCGGATGCTACAGCGCGCGGTTGCCGCATTCACCGTGGGCGCGATCGGCAGGATCACAAAGCTCATTCCGGGCCTGATCGGCCTGCCGGCGATCATCGCCGCTACCCGGCCCCTGCTGCAAAAATCCGAGCCGGTACAGATTGCCGCCGTCGTGGTCCGCCCGGCAAGCTGACGCGCCGACGCGTGCCTGCCTCGACCGCATCCCCCGGACGATTCTCGGCCGCCGTGTTGTGGGCACTGGCGGCGCGCCAGATGGACCGGCTGATCGGCATTGTCAGCATCTCGATCCTGTCGCGGCTGCTTTCGCCGGTCGACTTCGGTCTGGTGGCCATG
>JASHVF010000013.1 GCA_030039615.1 Gammaproteobacteria bacterium
CGAACTGCAGGTCGAGGGCCTGGAACTTGCGGCGGATGCGTTTGACGTGCGAGGTGATGGTGTTGTCGTCCAGCACCACGTTGGCTGCGTCCATGAGCTGCTGGCGATTGCGCACGTGTCCGGGATGGCGCGCGAGCGCGTGCACGATCCAGAACTCGGTGAGCGACAAGAGCACCACCTTGCCGTCCCATTGCGCCTGCATGCGCTCGCTGTCGAGCGTGAGCGGCCCGCGACGGATGACGTCGCCCGTCTGCTCCGGCAGGCGCAGCGCCTCGACACGCCGGAACAGCGCGTTCACGCGCGCCGAGAGGTGCGCGAGGCTCAGGTCCTTGGTGAGGAAGTCGTCCGCTCCGAGGCGCAGCCCCGAGACCGCATCGAGCTCGCTGTCGCGCGCGGTGAGGAAGATGATCGGCAACACCGGCGACAGCGCCCGCAGCTGCCGGCACAGCTCGAAGCCCCCCTCCGGCTCGTCTTCGAGTGAGATGTCGATGACGGCGAGATCGGGCAGTCGCGCGGCGAAGGCGCTCATCGCCTGCGCGCGGTTGGCATAGGTGCGCACCGCGTAGCCCTCGCGCGTGAACGCCGCCGCGTAGTTGTCGCGGATGGCCGCTTCGTCCTCGACGATGGCGATCAGGCGTTTCATGCACTCGAGAGGCTACCGCCGCGGCGTCTCCGGTGAAAGCGCTGTGCGTCACCGAATCGGCAAGGGGCCCGCGCCGCCATATTTCGCCACGATCCGCCGCGCCGGCGCCCGATTGGCGCCGCACGCCCGCAATCCCGGCGCGGCGAAATGTCAGCATGAAAAGCGACGACGAGACACGCGCCGCACCCCCGCCGCCCGCCGCGCCGCGCTGCGGCCGGCTCTTCGACTGGCTGGCGCTCCTGATGCTGCTCGCCGGCAGCGTGGTCTGGCCGCGCTGAGGCTGCGCACGCGCGGCAAGGCGGCGGCGCCGCGTGGCGGGCCGTTGAGCCGTTCCCCCGGTACGTGCTAGGTTGTCGCGCCTCAAGCGCCGGACGCGCTGGTGTTCGATCCACCAGGAGCAGTCGCAACAAGAATCAAAGCGCCGCGACACGCCGACCTGCCTGTCGCGCGGCTCACCGACGGGGATAAGCCATGTTCACCCAAGTACTCGATCCGCTCGGCAACCTGACGCTCACGTGCCTCGTGGCGCTGGTCCCCGTGGTCTCGCTGCTCATCATGCTGGCGGTGTTCCGCTGGCCGGCGTGGCTCGCGACGCTGATCGGCTCGGCCATCACCTTCCTGCTCGCACTCTCGGTCTGGAAGATGCCGCTGGATCAGGGCGGGCACGCCTACCTCTACGGCGCCGCGACCGGCGTGTGGAACGTCGACTGGATCACCTTCTGGGGCATGATGCTCTTCAACACGCTGTCGCTCAGCGGGCTGTTCGAGAATTTTCGCCGCTGGCTGATCAGCAAGGGCAGCCTCGACGTGCGCGTGCAGACGATCCTGTTCGCGTGGGCGTTCGGCGCACTGCTCGAGGGCGTGGTCGGCTTCGGCTACCCGTGGGCGATGGTGGCCCCGATCCTGATCTCGCTCGGCATCTCCGATATCAACGCGATCCGCGTCGCGGCGATCGCCAACAACGCCCCGGTCTCCTTCGGCGCTCTCGGCGCGCCGCTCATCGCCCTCGCCGCGGTCACGAGTTATCCGCTGATGGCGCTGTCGGGCGCGGTCGGCACGATCGTCGCCGTGCTGGCGCTGCTGCCGCCCTGGGTGCTGCTGTATCTGGTCTCCGGCAAGGAGGGCATGAAGGGCGGCTGGCCGCTCGCCGTCGTGGGCTCGCTCGGCTACATCGCCGGCCAGTACCCGGTGGCGCGCTACTGGGGTCCGTACCTGCCGGATGTCGCCGGCGCCATCGTCTGCTTCGCAGCGCTGCTGTTGCTGCTCAAGGTATGGCAGCCGAAGCAGGTGCTCGGCTACGGCGGCGTGCCGGTCGATCCCGCCGCCGCGCGGCAGACACAGTCGCACGGACTCTCGGCCGGCGGAGTCTTCCAGGCGTGGCTGCCGTTCGCCGTGCTGCTGCTGGTGGTCGTGCCCTGGACGGGCCCCTGGTCCTCCCTCCCCAAGGTCAGCTGGTTCAAGGCTCAGGCGGTCGGTTGCTCGGCACTCGCTGCCACCTGCACCGCCGCCAAGCCGAGCCTCACGGCGGTCTTCAACTTCGCGCCCTACATTGCCGGCACGGCGATTCTCACGACCTGGATCATCGTGGTGGTGCTGCTCATCGCGATGGGGACGCTCAAGGCCGGCCAGCTCGGAGAGGTCTTCAAGCGCAGCTTCCACCAGATGTGGGGCGCGCTGCTGGTCGGCGTGTTCATCTTCGGGCTCGCCTACACGTTCAACTATTCCGGCATGGCGGCCTCGCTCGCCAAGGGCTTCTCGAGCCTCGGCACGGCGTTCGTCATCGTCTGTCCGATCCTCGGCTTCATCGGCGTGGCGCTCTCGGGCTCCAACACCTCGACCAACGCCATGTTTGGCAAGTTCCAGGCACTGGTCGGGGTGCAGCTCGGCATGCCGCCGCTGCTGCTGCCGTCGCTCAACTCGGTCGGCGCCGAGATCGGCAAGCCGGTCGCGCCGCAGACCGCGAGCGTCGGCGTCTCGACCAGCAAGTTCGTGCGCAAGGAGGGGGATGTGATCCGCCACAACATGGGCTGGACCTTCATCCTGCTCGCTTACCTCATCGTGATCGCGGTGGCGTTCTACCTGCTGGCGCCGTCGGTGATGACGCTCGCGCCGAGCGGCGGCTGACGGCTAACGACGCAAAGACGCGATCGCAAAAAAAGCACTTTCGGGGCCGCCGTGAATCCGTCCCTGGAGGCTGCGGGCGCGGCATCCATGCCGCGCACGCCCCCGAAAGTCCTTTTTCGCGCTCGCGTCTTAAAACGCGTTGATGCCTGTCAGCTCGCGCCCGATCGTGAGCTGATGGATCGTCTCGGTGCCCTCGTAGGTGATCACGCTCTCGAGATTGAGCATGTGACGGATGGGGGCGAACTCGGCGCTGATGCCGGCGCCGCCGAGCATGTCGCGGCAGTCGCGCGCCACGTCGAGCGCCATGCGGCAGTTGTTCCACTTGGCGAGCGACACGTGCGCCGGCGTCATGGTGCCTGAGTCCTTCATGCGTCCGAGCGAGAGCGCCAGCAGCTGCGCCGTGGTGATGCGGCGCGCCATGTCCGCGAGCCGCACCTGGATCATCTGGTCGGCGGCGAGCGGCCGGCCGAAGAGCTCGCGGCTCGCGGTGTAGTCGAGCAGCTGCCGAAGACACGCCTGCGCCGCGCCGATCACTCCCCAGGCGATGCCATAACGCGCCTGAGTCAGGCAGGAGAGCGGCCCCTTGAGCCCGACGACGCCGGGCAGCACCCGCGATTCCGGTACCACGACGTTGTCGAAGTAGAGCGCCGCCGTGACCGAGGCGCGCAGCGAGAACTTGTGGTGAATCTCGGGCGCCGAGAATCCCGGTGTGCCCTTCTCGATGAGGAAGCCGCGGATGCCGTCGGGCGTCATGGCCCACACCACCGCGAGGTCTGCGATCGCACCGTTGGTGATCCACATCTTGGCGCCGTTCACCACCCAGTCGCCGCCGCGCTTCTTCGCGTGCGTCTTCATGTTGGCGGGATCGGAGCCGCCGTGCGGCTCGGTGAGCCCGAAGCAGCCGATCACTTCGCCGCGCGCCATGCGCGGCAGATAGGTGCGCTTCTGCTCCTCGGAGCCGAAGGCGTAGATCGGGTACATGCACAGCGACGACTGTACCGAGACGAAGCTGCGGATGCCGGAATCGCCGCGCTCGAGCTCCTGGCAGATGAGCCCGTAGCAGATGGCGTTGAGCCCGGCGCAGTCGTAGCCGCTGAGCGATGAGCCGAGCAGGCCCTGCGCCGCGAGCCGCGGCACGAGCTCGCGCGGGAAGCGATGCTCCTCGAAGCAGCGCTGGATCACCGGCAGGACTTCCTCGTCCACCAGCCGTGCGACCGAGTCCTGCACCAGCCGCTCCTCCTCGGAGAGCGAGGCGCGTACCGCGTAGAGATCGAGCGGGTCGAGGGCGGAGGGCTTCGCGGCGGAACTGACGGCTTCGGCGGGCTTGGCCACAGCGGGCCTCCTCGATGCGGGCGGGGGCGCGTATCGTATCCTAAGAGGTACCGAGGGGCGCCCGCATGAAGATTCCCGAGATTCTGGTCGTCGAGACCATCCACAAGCCCGGCAGTCTCGCGCGGGTGCTGCAGGTGATCGCCGACGCCGGGCTCACGATCGAGCACCTCTCGGCGCTGCGGCGCGACTCGGGCCGCACGCTGTGGGAGATCACGGTCGAGATGGACGAGGAGGCCGACCGCTCGCTCTACGAGCGCATCGGGCAGCTGCCGAGCGCGCGCTTCGTGGGCAAGTCCGACCGGGTGTTCAACCGCCATCGCGGCGGCAAGATCCGCGTCTCCTCGACGCAGCCGATCAACACCAGCCAGACGCTGCGCGACGTCTATACCCCGGGGGTGGCGCGCGTGTGTCTCGCGATCCGCGACAATCCCGAAGCCGCACACGAGTTCACCGCGCTCGATCACACCGTGGCGATCATCACCAACGGCACCGCGGTGCTCGGGCTCGGCAACATCGGCCCGCTCGCGGGACTGCCGGTGATGGAAGGCAAGGCGGCGCTGTTTGCCGACCTGGTGGGCATCAACGGCGTGCCGATCCTCATGACCGACACCGCGCCGCAGCGCGTGGTCGACATCATCGCCGGCATCGAGATGTCCTTCGGCGCCATCCAGCTCGAGGACTTCGCCGCGCCCGAATGCTTCGAGATCGAGCGCGAGCTGCAGCAGCGCCTCGCCAAGCCCGTGCTGCACGACGACCAGCACGGCACCGCCGTGGTGACGCTCGCGGCCCTCATCAACGGCGCCCGCAATGCACGGCTCGACCTGCGCACCAGTGTCGTCGGCCAGATAGGCCTCGGCGCCGCCGGCAACGGTATCGCGCGGCTGCTGTTCTCCTACGGGGTGCGCGAGATTCTCGGCACCGACCTGAGTCGCGACGCCGTGGCGCGCTTCGAGGCGCTCGGCGGCCACGGCACGACGCTCGAGGGCATCATGCAGCGTGCCGAGATCGTGGTCGCGACCACCGGCGTCAAGGGTCTCATCAAGCCCGAATGGGTGCGCAAGGGACAGGTGATCTTCGCGCTCTCCAACCCGGAGCCGGAGATCGAGCCGGTGATGGCGCGCGAGCACGGCGCGGCGTTCGCCGCCGACGGCAAAGGCATCAACAACCTGCTGGCTTATCCCGGGCTCTTCAAGGGTGCGCTCGAGGCGCGCGCGCGGCGCTTCACCGACCGGATGCTGATGGCGGCCGCGGAGGCGATCGCGGCGTTTGCGGGCGCCGAGCTGGTGCCGGATCCCCTCGACCCGAAGCTGCATGCGAAGGTCACCGGGGCGGTGCGCGAAGCCGCCATCGCGAGCGGCGCTGCAAGCCGCTGAAGCGCGCCTAGTAGCTCAGCCCGAAACGGCGATAGGCCGCCGCCAGCAGCCACAGCGGCCCGATCAGCAGGAACTGCAGGTCCTTGAAGAAGGACGGCCGTTTACCCTCGATCGCGTGTCCGATGAACTGCCCGATCCAGGCGACCACGAAGATCGCGAGCGAGGTGAGCCACAGCGGCCAGGGCAGCTGCGAGAGCGCCTGCGTGAGCGCCAGCAGCGCCGCAAAGGCGAGCAGTATCCCGGCAGCGAGCGCCGGCGAGAGGGCGAGGTAGTAGATGAGCGCGGCGGCGGCGACCAGGGTCGCCCAGTTGAGCCAGGGCGAGACGGCGGCGAAGTCGGCCGGTACCGGCAACGACCACAGGAACCCCATTACCGACAGCACGATCGGCGGCACGCACAGCCAGTGCAGCAGCTTGTTGGTGGGATTCTGGTGGCTCGCGCCGTATTCGCCGAGCCACTCGCTGACGCTACGCATTGCGGGCGACGCTACGCCGCCCGGCGCGACCGCGCAACAGGCGGCCCTAAGTGTCCGCCGAAACCACTTCCTGCGATTTTCGGATCAGGCCGCGGCGGCCATGAAGCCGCGCAGCTTCCCGAGAGCGCTCGCCTCGATCTGGCGGATGCGCTCGGCGGATACGCCGTACTTGTCCGCCAGCTCGTGCAACGTCGACTTGCCGTCGGACATCCAGCGCCGCTCGACGATGTCGCGGCTGCGCGCATCGAGGCGGCCGAGTGCACCCTTGAGGCGTGCCGTACTGTCGTCGGCGCTCTCGGCATCCTCGACCGCCATGGCGGGATCGGCATCCGGCGCCGGCAGATAGGCGGCCGGGCTGTAGCTCTCCTCCTCGTCGGTCTCGGGCGTCGGGTCGAAGGACAGATCGCGCGCCGCGAGGCGCTTCTCCATCTCGGTGACCTCGCTTTCAGAGACACCGAGGTCGCGCGCCACCGCGGCGGTCTCCTCCGCGGACAGCCAGGTGAGATTCTTCTTCATGCGCCGCAGATTGAAGAAGAGCTTGCGCTGTGCCTTGGTGGTGGCGATTTTCACCAGCCGCCAGTTGCGCAGCACGTACTCATGAATCTCGGCGCGGATCCAGTGGACCGCGAAAGACACCAGGCGCACGTTGAGCGTCGGGTCGAAGCGCTTGACCGCCTTCATGAGGCCGACGTTGCCTTCCTGGATGAGGTCGCCGACCGGCAGCCCATAGCCGCTGTAGCCGCGGGCGATGTGCACCACGAAACGCAGGTGCGAGAGCACCAGCTGTCGTGCGGCATCAAGATCGCCCTGAGCGCGGAAGCGCTCGGCGAGCGTGCGCTCCTCATCGCGCGAAAGCACCGGTATACGGCTCACGCGTTCGAGATAGGCGTCGAGACTTCCGAGTGGCCCAGCGAGGGCCTGATCGCCCGTGCGGGCAACCAATGCGGTACCTGCAGTCATCAGATCTCCCGTGGAATGGTTAGGCATTCTAGCAGTCGCGTACTTAGAGTGCTAAAGGCTCCGGAAGTTCAGCCCGAGGCCCTCCAAATAGGCCTTCATGGTCAATAGCTTGGAACGCCGGCAAGGCCCTGGGAATCCCCCTTACGGGAGGCCCCGGGGCTCCTCCTCCGGCGGCGGCTCCAGTAAAGTCCTCCGAAGGCTCTACGCCTTATAAGAACGAAGGGGGCCTCATGGTTAGTCTCGCGAGCCTCTGGTTGCCCATCCTGCTCGCGGCGGTGATCGTGTTCGTCGCCAGCTCGGTGATCCACATGGCGCCCCTTTGGCATCGGAACGACTTCCCGAAGATGCCCCGGGAAGCCGAGGTGCTGGAGGCGCTGCGGCCGCTCGCCATTCCGCCCGGCGATTACTTCCTGCCACGCCCGCAAGAACGCTCGGAGCTCAAGACGCCCGAGTTCCAGGACAAGCTCGCCAAGGGACCGGTCGCCGTCGTCACGGTGATGCCGAACGGCCCGATCCATATGACCGGGAATCTGGTGCAGTGGTTCGTGTTCCTCCTGGTGGTCGGTTCGTTCACCGCCTACGTTGCCGGCCGCGCGCTCGGCGTGGGAGCCAGCTACCCCAGGGTGTTCCAGATCGCCGGCGCCACCGCCTTCATCGGCTACTCGCTCGCGCTCTGCGAGCTCTCGATCTGGTACCGCCGCTCCTGGAAGCTGACGCTCAAGGGGTTCCTCGACGGGGCGATCTACGCCTCACTCACCGCCGGGACCTTCGGCTGGCTCTGGCCGCGCTAGCGAGCGTTCGTTTTGCCCAGGTGCGAAGCAGTGCTCAG
>JASHVF010000151.1 GCA_030039615.1 Gammaproteobacteria bacterium
GCGAGCGCCACCACGCCGTCGCCGGCCTGCGCACTCACCGCGACCGTGCCGCCGCCCACCGGAGCGACGGCGGCGAGGGCGTTCTCGAGCACGTTGCGCACGATGACATCGAGCGCCAGCGGGTCGGTGAGCACGTGCAGTCCCGCGGCGACGTCGCTGGTGAGCGTGATGTGCTGCGCCTCGGCGCGCTCCTCGAGCGCGCCCAGCACGCGCGCCACGGCGCCGGCGAGCTCCACCGGCTCGGAGCGCAGCTCCACATGGCCGCGCTCCAGGCGCGCGCTCTCGAGAATCTGCGTGACCATCATCTCCATGCGCGCGAGGTCCGCGAGCATGCGGTCGATGAGCGCGCGCGCGCGCTCGGGCGGCAGCGGCCGCAGCGCCATGGTCTCGAGCGACAGCTGCAGGCTGGCGAGCGGGGTCTTGAACTGGTGGGAGACGAGCGACAGGAAGTCGTTCTGCTCCTCGAGCACCCGCGCCTCGGCGCGCAGCGCGCCGGCGATCACTGCGATGCACGCCGCCAGCGCCAGCAGGAAGAAGGCGCCTTCCCAAGCGTACTGCCGGTGGCGGCGCGCCTGCTCGGCACGCAACTCGCGCTCCACCGGCGGCGCGAGCGCGGCGCGCCCGTCCACCACGGCGATGTCGGGCAGCAGCTCGCGCACCCGCGCCTCGCTCACGCCCTCATCGAGCAGCGCCTGCGCCGCCTGCGTCTGCGCGGCGTACAGCGCGCGCGCTTCCTGCGCCTTCTGCGCGGTGAAGGCAGCCGCGTCCAGCAGCCACCAGCCGACCTGCACGGCCGACACCACCACGAGCGCGAGCGCCGTGAGCTGGAAGACGCGCGCCGCCCTCACTTGAGCTCCGCGAGCGCGGCGCCGAGCGCCGCGGTGAACTCCCCGAGATCGGCGCTCGAGTGCGCCAGCGAGAGGAAGCAGGCCTCGTAGGCGGAGGGCGGCAGGTAGACGCCGCGCGCCAGCATGGCGTGAAACAGCGTGGCGAAGCGGCGCGTCTCGCGCTCGCCGAGCGCCGCGGCCGTGCGCGGCGCGCCCTGCTCGTGCAGCGACAGCCAGAAGAGTGACCCGACACGCACCAGCTGCACGGGGAAAGGCGCGCGCGCGAGCACCGGCGCCAGCAGCCGCTCGAGCTCGGCGCCGAGCGCCTCGAGCCGCCCCCAGCCCGCTTCGCGCTCGAGCACGTCGAGCGTCGCCAGCCCGGCGGCCATGGCCACCGGATTCCCCGAGAGCGTGCCCGCCTGGTAGGTGTCGCCGTCCGGCGCGAGACGCGCCATGACGGGCCGCGCGCCGCCGAAGGCGCCCACCGGCATGCCGCCGCCGATCACCTTGCCGAAGGTGGCGAGATCGGGGGTGATGCCGAGGAGCTCGGCGGCGCCGCCGCGGGCCAGGCGAAAGCCGGAGATCACTTCATCGAAGATGAGCAGCGCGCCGCTCGCGCGCGTCGCCCGGCGCAGCGCCTCGAGAAACTCGCGGCGTTGCGGCAACAGCCCGTGGTTGGCGGGCACCGGCTCGATGATGACCGCCGCGATACGTGCGCCGTCGCGCTCGAACAGCGCCGCGAGCGCCGCCTCATCGTCGAGCGGCAACACCCGCGTGCACTCCGTAAAGGCGCGCGGCACGCCGGCGGACGAAGGCTTACCCAGCGTCGCGAGCCCGGAGCCGGCGGCGACCAGCAGATGATCGGCGTGCCCGTGGTAGCAGCCGGCGAACTTCACGATCAGGTCCCGCCCGGTGAAGGCACGCGCGACGCGAATGGCGCTCATGACCGCTTCCGTTCCCGAGGAGACGAAGCGCACCTGCTCGGCCGCGGGATAGGCGGCGTTGACGCGCTCGGCGAGCTCGACCTCCGCCTCGCAGGGGGCGCCGAAGGTGGTGCCGCGCTCGAGCGCGGCACGGACCGCGGCCAGGACCGCCGGGTGCGCGTGGCCGGCGATCAGCGGCCCCCAGGAGCAGACCAGGTCGAGGTAGCTGCGGCCGTCGGCGTCGGTGATGCGTGCGCCGGCTCCGCGGGCGATGAAGAGCGGTGTCCCACCGACCGCGCGAAAGGCGCGGACCGGGGAGCTGACGCCGCCCGGGATCGCGCGGCGGGCGCGCTCGTAGAGCTCCGCGGAGCGGTCGGAACTGGTCATGACTCCTCTTTCATGGCGGCATCGCGGGTGCGACCCGGCTTGGCCGCATCGAAGAACGCATCCACGGCATCCGCGCTGGCGTGCACCGCGGCGGCCCGCAGCCCGGCGAGCGGCAGATGCGCCAGGCGGTGCGCGACTGCCGCACCCAGGCGCTCGAGCTGCTCGCGCTGCCGCTCATCGAGCGTGCGCAGCTCGTGCCGCAGCGCCCGCGCCACTTCTTCCGCCGCGATCTTCTCGAAGCGCAGCCGCAGATCCTGCAGCCGCGGGCCGAGGGCGCGCGTGGCGAGCTCGGCGCGCAGGTGCGCGAGCCGCGCATCGATCGCGGCGCGCACCGGCGCGAGACGCAGCAGCTGCGCCAGGCGCTGTCCCTGTGCGGCCTCGATGAGGTCGCTCATGCCGAGGCGCTTCAGTCCCGCAAGACGCGCGGCGTCCGGCTCGACGTTGGCCGGTACGCCAAAGTCGATGAGCAGCGGCTCGTGCGCGCCGTCGGCGGCCGCCTGCGCCAGTCGCTCGAGCGCATCCCGCTCGAGCACCGCGCTGCTCGCACCGACCGCCAGCACCAGCGCGCTGACGGGCGGCGGTGCGGTGCGGAACTCATCGAGCGCCAGGACCCGGGCGCCGAACGGCTCGGCGAGCTCGCGCGCCGTCGCCGCGCTGCGGTTGACGATGACGAGCGGCACACCCGCACGATGCAGAAGCGCCGCGCAGCGGCGCGTCATGGGCGACACGCCGAGCAGTGCCGTAAGGCCCGGCGCACCGCCGAGGTGCCCGAGCACCCGTTCGGCCGCGAGGTCGCCGAGCGAGGGAGCGCGCACCCGCGCCGTCATCCGCCGCACCCGCCGCGCCATGCCGAGGGCCTCGCCGAGCAGACGATCGAGCACCGGGCCGCAGGTGCCGACGGCGCGCGACTCCTCCCAGGAATCGCGCAGCTGCGCGGCGATCTCCTGCTC
Organism: Gammaproteobacteria bacterium; assembly: GCA_030039615.1. Classification (GTDB taxonomy): domain Bacteria; phylum Pseudomonadota; class Gammaproteobacteria; order Steroidobacterales; family Steroidobacteraceae; genus 13-2-20CM-66-19. The sequence continues at coordinate 3,088 of JASHVF010000151.1, forward strand.
GCCGGTCTGTGCGGAATCGAGCCCGCAGGCGAGCAGCAGCAGATGCTCGACGGCCGCCTCGCCGGTCCAGGCGCGCAGCGTGCGCGCGGCCTCGCCGGCTGTTGCATCGCGCCCGGTCAGCAGCCGAAAGACCTCCGGGCGCGCATCGCCCGCGGGACTGCCGTCGGGGGTTGCATAGACCACTTCGACACGGTTGCAGGTGCCGAGGTAAAGGATCTCGGCGGCGCCGAGCCGCCCACGCAGCTCCGGCAGGCGTGCGGCGACCTCGGCACGCGGCACGGCGAAGCGCGCCACCTCCTCGACACCGGCATGCCGGTAGGACAGGCCTACCACACCGATCTGGTGCATTGAGTCAGCTTAACCGTGCGCAGCGGGGGCGAATGTCACCGAATGGTCACGGACTTGCGCGCAGCACGCAAGGAATGTGACGGCCCTCCCGGGCGGCCCGTGCCCGAGAAGGAGATCGGCCCCCGCAGGGGCCGATCTCTCAGCGGGACGTGGCTCAGCTCACCACTTGTAGGTCGCGCCGAGCATGAAGAACCGGCCGACCGCGCCGTCCTGATCGAGTGTCGTGTATCTGTACAAGGCGCCGCCGCCGTAGGTCTCGAGATCGACCGGCGGCTGCGTATTGAGAAGGTTGCGGATCGAGCCCGACAGTGCGAAATGCTCATTCACCGCGTACCTGGCGTACAGATTGAAGGACGTGAAGGAATGCACCGTGCAGTACTGGTCCCACTGCGGAGCGAGGGTCGTTACCTCCCCGGATATTGCCGCGCCATAACCGTCGCCGGAAGTCTGCAGCGCCACCAGGCAGCTGTTCCATCCTTCACTCGGGTCGTTGACGCTGAAGGCGCCCACATAGTTCGCAGACAGCGTGGCAGTCGCCGGTCCCTTCTCCCAGGTCAGACTGGCCACCGCTCGCTGCTTGGGATTGCCGGTGTCGCCGGAGACCTCGGACGGGCCATGGGTACCCGCCAGGTCGGCGGTGAAGCCGTTGGCCGAGATCTCGTACTGCGAGATGTAGGTGTAGTTGAGCTCGGCGCTCAGTTTGCCGAGATCCCCCAGGTCGAAACGGCTGCGCAGGTCGACATCGATGCCCGAGGTCCTGGTGGTGCCCGCATTGATGTAGGGGAACAGCGTGTATTCGGGAATGCCGACCGGCGTCAGCACGTTGGCGGTGGTGCAGGGCGCGCCGTTGGTGGTCGTGTTGGTACAGACCGGCAGCACTTCTTGCGGCCCGCGCTGGATGAAAATGTAATCGCTCAGGCCGCCGGTCTCGAGCGCCGAGACGATATCGTTGTTCAGCTGAATGCGGTACCAGTCGACCGAGATGTTGAACGCGTTGACCGGCTCGAAGATCACGCCAAAAGTGGCGTTGGTCGAAGTCACCGCCCTGAGCTGCGGATTCGGGGGCTGCACGCCGGTGATGGGATAGTCGCAATAACTGTTGTAGCTGCCCGCCGCGTTGGGGCCATTCGCACACAAAACGGGATCCGGGCCGTTACCGAATCCGTAGACGATCCCCGAGTTACCTGACTCGGAGATCGACGGCGCGCGGAAGCCCTTACCCCAGGTGCCGCGTACGCTCAGCATGTCGAGCGGCGTGTACTTGACGCCAAACTTCGGCGTCGCCTGCCCGCCGTAAGTATCGTAATGGTCGTAGCGTACGGCCGCGTTCAGCTCCAGTTGCGTGATCGGCTTGCCGCCGAGCTCGATGAAGCCCGCCGTGTCGTCCTGCGAGCCCACCGTAAAGTTGGTGATACCTTCCTGGACACCCTCGGCAATCGCGGAGGGGTCCTGATCGTTTTGCGCCTTGTGGATGTATTGCACACCGGCCGCGAGCGACAGCGGGCCTCCGGCCATCTGCAATAGATCGCGCGAGCCATGGAAATCGATTACGTCGAGAGTGCTCGACGGGCTGGTGTGTGCCTCGGGAGCCATCTCGGCGATCGCCGCAGCGTTCTGACTGGCGCCGGCTCCGGGGACGTACGTGCCGTTGTTGAGGTCCTCCTGGGCCACCGAGGGAATCAGGCCGCCCTGAAAGGTCAGATTCATCTTTGCATACATCACGCCGAGGGAAGCGTCCAGATCCCAGCCGGCAGCGGTGCCGCGCAGATCGCCGAACAGCCGGTAGGTCTGCGTGTCGGTGTTAACCACCCACGGACCGATGTCCGGGAAGCTGTAGACCAGAGTCGCCGGAGCACCGTAGGGGTTGAGCGGCGAGCTGGCAGGCAGCGTCAGCTCGGGGTACACGATGGTGGTACGAGGAATGCTTGGCCCCCAGGCGATGAGCGGCAGCAAGCCGTTCTCTGCGCCCGTCTGCTGCAGGAGATGGCCGAACGCCGGCTCGGTGGGCGGCGCGGTCTGCTGCGCGACGCTGTCGAACAGCGATGCGGTAATGACCAGCTTCCAATCATCGGAGAGCGCCTTGGTCATCTTGCTCAAAAAGTTCGTCTGCTCGGTCGGCGGTTGAATCTGTCCGGGGAAGGTAAACGTGCACTTACCCGCGGCCTGCAAAGCCGCCGTGCAACCCGGCAGGAAGGTTTCCGCCGGCAGGCCGTTGGCCGGATTGGGATTGAGCAGATAGCCGGTCGCGCTGTCGGTCAGGGCCAGGCCCTGAGAGCCGGGAACCCCGGGCGTGGTGTTCACGCCCCCCGGCAATCCGCTCCAGTTGAGATTGGTCCAGTCGCCGCTGCGACTGCTGCCCCAGATCAGATCCTGGCGATGAAAGTCGAGTGCTACATAGACGTTGTAGCCGTCGCTGTTCAGGTCGCCCCAGCCGATGATCCCGGCCCCATGTATCGTATTGCCGTCCCAGTGCTGGGTGGCGCCGTACTCGGCCGTAACCTCCGCACCCTCGTAGGTCTGCCTCAGCTTGATGTTGACCACGCCCGCGATCGCATCCGCGCCGTACTCCGCCGAGGCGCCGTCCTTCAGCACCTCGATGCTCTCGATTGCATTGATGGGAATCGCGCTCACGTCGACGAAGCTGCGCTCGCCGTCGTCGCTCAGCGGGTAGGCGACCATGCGCTCGCCGTCGATCAGGGTGAGCGTGTCGCCCACGGTCAGACCGCGCAGCGCGATTCCGTTGCCACCGGAAGCGAATGCCTGTCCGAAGCCCTGGCTGAGCGTACCCTGCCCGTTCGCCGCGAGGTTGCGCAGTACATCGGATACGGTCGAGTAGCCCGTGTTCTTGAGATCGTCGGCGGTCAGAATCTGAACCGGGCTCGGAGTCTCGGTGTCGGTGCGCTTGATCAGCGACCCGGTGACGACGACTTCCTGGAGCTCAGCAGCGGCAGCCGGTTGAGCCTGCGCCTGCTGTTGCGCGTTGGCCGTCGTGGCGGTGAGCAGCATGGCGACAAACACGGCTCCGCAGGCGTGCAGCGAGCGGCCGCTCTTGGTGATCTGCATGAGACTCTCCCCTGAATTCTTAGGCCGTGTTGCTTATATGCAGCGCCGGCATCGAGCCCGGCTAGCATAGTAAAACTTTACAGGTCTTAACAACCTCTATAGGCGTTGGTCGCGCGCAACAATGCGGCAGGAAGCCACTGCGACGCGCTCAGTTGAACGATCGCCTCACAGAGGCGCGAGACACAGGCGGCGCGCGGGATGAGTCAAGAGATGGCTGCTCGGCGAGATCACCCTGGTAGACCCGCGGGACCGCGCTGGCGCAGGCTACGGTCATGCCCGCGACCGAAGCCCCATAAAAGAAGAGGCGCAGGATGAAGTCGAGACACTCGCGCGCAGCAGCGTTGCGCGGGCTGCGAATCGAGGCGTTTGCCGTGTTGGCCCTGCTGGGAGCACTGGCCTGCGCCTCGGCCGACGGCCAAACGTACGACCTGGTGATCTCTCGCGGCCTCGTGATGGACCCCGAGTCGGGGCTCGATGCGGTCCGCGACGTCGGCATCAGCGACGGCCGGGTTCGCGCAATATCCGCGGCTTCCCTGACCGGCAAACGGACCATCGACGCACACGGACTGGTGGTGGCGCCAGGCTTCATCGACGTGCATGAGCACGGACAGGAAGCGAGAAACTATCGGTTCCAGGCCCGCGATGGAGTCACTACGTCCCTGGAGCTCGAGTTGGGGACTGACGACGTCGACAGATGGTATGAGGCGCGCAGGGACAAGTCGCTGATCAATTTCGGGGTCAGCGCCGGCCATATCCCCATGCGGATTCGCGCGATGACCGGCCAGGAAGTGCCTTCGCTCAGCGCCATGAACACCCCGGTGGCGGAAGCCGCGAACCACCGTGAGCTCACCGGGGAGGAACTCGCCAGGTTGCGGGCTGCCATCGAGGAGGGCCTGCAGGAGGGCGCACTGGCCGAGGGCATGGGCATCAATTACACGCCCGGGGCCTCGCACTGGGAGATCCTGGAGAT
>JASHVF010000152.1 GCA_030039615.1 Gammaproteobacteria bacterium
GGGGAGGCTCAGCATCAGCGTGAGGCAGCTCGCCACCCCGAGCAGCGGCACGAGCGGCACCCACGGCGTGCGGAACGGGCGCTGCGCGCCGGGATCGACGCGCCGCAGGACCAGCACGCCGACGCACACCATGCCGAAGGCCAGCAGCGTCCCGAGGGAGATCAGCTCGCCGAGCGACGCGAGCGGCACCAGGCCGGCGATCAGCGCGGCGACGCCCCCGGTGGCGAGCGTCGCCAGCACGGGTGTGCCGCTCGCGCCGCTCACCCGGCCGAGCGCGCGCGGCAGCAGGCCGTCACGCGCCATGGAATAGAAGATGCGCACCTGCCCGACGATGCACGCCAGCACCACCGACACGAGTCCGACCAGTGCCACGACGCTCACCAGCGCCTTGACCGGAGCGAGCGGAACGCGCGCGGCGGACAGCGCGTAGTAGAGCGGGTCGGCGACGCCGAGCGTGCGGTAGTCGGCGAGCCCGGTCACCACCAGGCTCACCGCGACGTACAGCACCGTGCAGACGAGCAGCGAGGCGAAGAGACTCAGCGGCAGGGTGCGCTGCGGGTTGCGCGCCTCCTCGGCGAGCGTCGAGACGCCGTCGAAGCCGATGTAGGCGAAAAACAGGATGCCGGCGCCGCGCGCCACGCCCGACCAGCCGAACTCGCCGAAGCTGCCGGCGTTCTGCGGGATGAGCGGCCGCCAGTTGGCCGGATGCACGTAGTGCGCGCCCACCGCCACCAGCACGCTGAGCGCCAGCACCTTGGCGAGCACGATCGCGGTGTTGACCGCCGCCGAGGTGCGCGTGCCCGCGAGCAGCAGTGCGCTGCAGCCGAGCACGACCGCGACCGCGGGAAGATCCACCCAGGCGCCGGTCGCGATGAGATGGTGGCGCGCGTCGAGGCTGAACGGCGACTGCGACAGCAGCGGCGGGAACGTCACGCCGAGGTCGTGCAGCGCCGAGCGCAGGTAGCCCGACCAGCTGATCGCCACCAGCGAGGCGGAGAACAGCCACTCGAGCACCAGGCTCCAGCCGATAACCCAGGCAATGAGCTCGCCGAGCGTCACGTAGGCGTAGGAGTAGGCGCTGCCCGAGATCGGCACCATCGCGGCGAACTCGGCATAGCACAGCCCGGCGAAGAAGCAGGCCACACTCGCGGCCACGAAGGCGAGCCATACCGCCGGGCCCGCCTGGTGAGCGGCGACGTCGCCGGTCTGCGAGAAGATGCCGGCGCCGATGGTGCAGCCGACACCGAAGGCCGTGAGGCTCCAGAACCCGAGCGAGCGACGCAGGTGCGGGCCGCGCTCGCCGCGGCTCTCGGCGAGGCACACGGCGAGGGGCTTGCGCGACCAGAGGCTCACGCCGCCACCCGCACCGGCAAGGCGGGGCGGCACACGCCGCCCCGCCGGTGAGAGCGCCTCACGCGGATATCATCAATTCAGCTGCTGCAGCGCCAGGAGCAGGTTGGCGACGTCCGGCACGCCCGCGCCGGTGGTCTGGTCGTAGCCCGTGTGCGCATAGAAGTACCAGTTGTCGCCCGCGACGATGTCGCGCAGCGCCGGGTAGCGCCCCTGGTAGGCGCTGCCCTGGCGCAGCAGCTGGTAGAGCGGCACGTTGAGGAGGCCGACGCGCCCGTGCGTTCCCTGGCCGAGCAGCGCCGTCACGCCGTTGAGCTGCGGGGCGGCGAAGCTCGTGCCGCCCCAGTAGTCCTGCACGCTGAAGCCGCTCGAGCTCGAGGTGTACCAGACCGCATAGCCGGTATCGGGGTCCGAGTTCACCGACAGATCGGGGAGATTGCGTCCCGCGAAGTTAGCCGGCAGCGCGGCGATCAGCTCGGGCGGTTTCTGCGATTCGTCGTAGAGCTTCTGATTCGGCTCGGTGTTGACCATGCCGGTGACGCCCTGCTGATAGAACGGCCGCGCAAAGTAGATGCTGATGCCGCCGCCGGTTCCCACCGGGTAGATGCCGCACAGCGCTCCCAGCGGATCGAGACCGAGCGCCTCGCACAGCGGGATCAGGTAATCCCAGCCCCAGGCCTGCTCGGTGGCGATGTCGACGGTGTAGCCCGGCGGCTCGCTGAAGGTCTGCACGCCCGGCAGAGTCGTGCCGCCGCCGGCGGTTATATAAGGCTGCGCGGCCGGATCGTCGACCGAAAGCACCTGGGTGTAGTTGGGCGGCAGCTCGTCCTGCTCGTCGTAGGCGCCGTTGTCGCCCGCGGCGGCGAAGAAGCTCTGTCCCTGCAGCGCCGCCTGCGTCAGCAGGTCGTTGAGTGCCGCGAGCGTGCTGGTCAGCGTGCCGGTCACCGGGTTCACGACCGGGCCGTTGCCGAAGGGATTGAGCGAGTCGAACAGCTCCCACTCGCCCCAGCTGGTGGAGACCGTATCCGCGACGTTGTCGTCGATCGCCTGGGCGAACACGTCGATGAACGCCTGGTCGGTATTGGGCGCGAGGTACACCCGCAGGTTGGCGCCCGGCGCGATGCCGCCCGACTGCTCGACGTCGAGCGTGGTCTCGAACGAGCCGCACTCGTCGCACACCGGGCCCGGGCCGCCGTCGACGTTCACGATGTTGATGCGGTTGGGATTGAAGTTGAGGCCGAGCGAGCTCCAGTAGCCGAGCGCGTCGCTCGGCGTGAAGGCCGCCAGGCTGATGATGCCGATGGTGCGGCCACGGCCGTCGATGCCGCTGCGGTACACGGGGTTGACGTCGTACCAGTCGGCGAAGTCGGTCACCGTCCAGGAGCCGGGCGGATCCGGGGTGTTGGTCTGACCGCCGGCCCGGTTCTGCGGCCGCAGCGTGGAGCGGTGCGCATGCGGGAAGAAACGCGGACGGCTGTCGAGCCCGAACACCCCGCGCACCGAGGCGGCCAGCGCGGCCGACAGCTGCGGCGCGCCGAGCGGCGCATGGTACTCGTAACCGGCGCTGGTGGCGGTGGCCGCCACGGCGTAGGTATGCAGCTGCACGCCGAAGGCGCGCTCGATCGCCGCCGGGCTGCCGCTGGCGCGCAGCTGCGCGCTCGCCGAGCGCGTCACCGTGAGCCCGGCCGCCTGCAGCTGCTGCGTGACGCTGGCCACGGTCGCGGCGCTCGGAGCGAAGCGCTCCTGGAACTGCTGCGGGGTGAGGAACTGGTGATATTGCGGCGAGCCTTGCGTGTAGATCGACTCGAGCAGCGGCTCGAGCTGCCGGGCGTTGCTCAGCTGCAGCGCCACCGTGACGCTGATCGGCTCGCCGGGGGCTAGGGCGCTGGTCGCGCCGAGATCCGTGGCGGCGGCCGGATGTCCGCCCTGCGGGTAGGGCGCGGCGCTCGCCGTGCCGGCGAGCAGCAACGCCAGGGCGATCAGAGAGTTGCGGACCTTCATGGGGACATGCCTCCCGGTGACAGCGAGCCACCATGCCCGTGCGTACCCGGCAATGCAAGCGGCCGGGCGGCGCGCGGAACGCGCCGCCACCTTTGAAACAAAACTTAACAGTGTGGGATTACTTCGGCGGCAGCGAACCGCCGGGCGTGAGCTTGTCGATCGCGCCCGGCAGCGCCTGCGAAAGCTTCGCGGCGAGTTCCTGCGGACTCATGCCGGCCCGGGCGGCGAGCTCCGCGAGGATCGGGCTGCTGCCGAACGCCCTGCTGAGCTCCTCGCCCGAGATCGCCTGATTCGCCCCGCTCGACACCCAGGAGCGCGCCGTGGCGCCGAGCCCCTGGCTCTCGAGCTGACTCACTATCCCGTGCACGCCGCCGTGCTGCTGAATGAACGTGTTCACCACGCTCGCCATCTCGGCGCCGACGACGCCGCCAATCAAGCCGTCGAGCAGTCCCATGAACTCTCCTGTCGTGAGCGGCCCCGGGGCAGGACGCATTGTGCGCGCTTCGCGCCGGGCTCCTCAAGCCGCGACACGCACCCGGCGCACACTCCGGCCGCACGGTGCGCCCGGCGCGCGTTTATT
>JASHVF010000153.1 GCA_030039615.1 Gammaproteobacteria bacterium
AGGACGGGTTAGGACGCGCATGATTCTCGCCCCCTATTACCGCGAGTACGAGCTGCCCTGGGAAGGCGACGAGGAGTCGAGCGAGCGCTTTCGCAAGATCCTCAGGGTGCTGCTCATCATCCTGGTGGTGCTCGGGATCCTCTTTCCGCTGCTGCCGACGCCCAAGCGCGAGACCGCCGCCGACATCCCGGCGCGGCTCGCCAAGGTGATGCTGGAGCAGAAGCCGAAGCCGCCGCCGCCGCCGAAGCCGGCGGAGCTGCCGAAGATCGAGCCGAAGGTGGCGATGGTGAAACAGCCGCCGCCGCCCATCGATCTGAAGGCGCTGGCGCACAAGAAGGCCGAGCGGCAGCTGAACCAGGTGAAGGACGAGCTCGCGGACCTGCGCGAGCAGATGGATCTGACGCCGCTGCAGACCAAGAACCTGTCCGCCGCGGTCGGCGCCGACTCGCACGCCGAGCGCTCGCTGATCACCTCCAGGGTGGGGGTGGGGAGCGGTGGCATCACCAGCGCCAACGCCAGCCGCGGCTTCGGCACCGGCGCGGGCTCGCTCACCGGCCACAACGCCACCGCGGTCAGCTCCGCGGTGGCGGCTGCCAGTCTCAACAACCGCGACGTCACCCACTCCGGCGGCGGCGGCAAGCCGGCGCGCTCGCCCGAGGAGATCGCGCTGGTATTCGACCGCAACAAGGGGCGCATCTACAACCTGTATGCGCGCGCACTGCGCGACAACGCGGAGCTGCAGGGCAAGCTGGTGCTCGAGTTCACCATTGCGCCGAACGGCTCGGTCACCATGTGCCGCGTGGTCTCGAGCGAGCTCAAGGACCCCGAGCTCGAGCAGAAGATCATCTCGCTGGTGCGCCTGTTCCAGTTCCAGGCCGAAGACGTCGACGCCGTAACCGCCACAAAACCAATCGACTTTTTCCCAACCTCGGCCTAACCTCGCACGGGCGTCTGAACGCATGAGGCAGCCATGAACCTCAACTCCGAAATCGAGTTCTTCGGCGAGCTGCGGGTGGTGGACAAGGCGCGGCTGCTGAACCTGTTCCTGCACGAGCTCGCCGAAGAGGCGCGCACCACCTACGGCCCCGGCTCCGAGCAGGTACTCGACGGCGCGCACCTGCGCTTCGTCAACGAGCTCACTCTGCGCCTGACGCGCGTCGTCGAGCAGCTGCTGGCCGAGGACGCCACGCGGCCGGCCGACGACGTGGTGTTGCGCATGCTGCTCACGCCGCGCGCCGACAAGGTCGCGGAGCGGCTGGTGTTCAACGCCTACGGCCGCGCCATCCAGGGCTTCGAGAGCTACGACACGACGGTGCTGATGGGCGGCTGAGCGCTGCGCGCAGCGCGGTCGGGGGGAAGAATCAATGAGCACCCACGCCCGAGGCGGGCTCAGGGCCGCCGCGCTCCTCACCTTTGCGTTCGCCGGTTCTGCTGCCGCCGCCGCCGCCCCCTCTGCCGCGGCCGGCGCCGTGCTGCTGCGCCCGGCACAGGTGTGGACCGCGGGCGAGCCGCCGCATCGCGGCTGGGTGGTGCTGACCGAGGGCGCGCGCATCAGTGCGGTCGGTCCGGCGAGCGCGGTGCATGCGCCGGCGGGCGCCGAGGTGATCGAGCTGCCGGGAGCGACGCTCCTGCCCGGTCTCATGGACATTCATTCGCACCTGTTCCTGCATCCCTACAACGAGACGCCGTGGAACGACCAGGTGCTGAAGGAACCGGTGCCCTACCGCACGCTGCGTGCCGCGGTGCAGGCGCGCGCGACGCTGCTCGCCGGGTTCACCACGCTGCGCGATCTCGGCACCGAGGGGGCGGACTACGCCGACCTCTCGCTCCGGCAGGCCATCGCCGAGGGACTCATCGACGGGCCGCGCCTGTTCGTCGCCACGCGCGCCATCGTCGCCACCGGCAGCTACGGCCCGGCGCCGCGCGGCTTGCGGCCCGATGTGTGCTGCACGCCGCAGGGGGCGCAGGAGGCGAGCGGCGTCGCCGAGGTCATCCGCGCGGCGCGCGAGCAGGCCGGGCGGGGCGCCGACTGGATCAAGGTGTACGCCGACTACCGCTGGGGTCCCGGTGGCACGCAGCAGCCGACCTTCAGCGAGGAGGAGCTCAAGGCGCTGGTCGAGACCGCGCATTCCTCGGGCCGTCCGGTAGCCGCGCACGCCACCACTGCCGAGGGCATGCGGCGCGCGACGCTCGCCGGCGTCGACACCATCGAGCACGGCTTCGCCGGCACGCCCGAGGTCTTCAGGCTCATGGCCGCGCGCGGCGTCGCCTACCTGCCGACGCTCACCGCCGAGGAAGCCTACGGCGAGTATTTCGAGCACTACGTGCGCGGCGCAGGTGCGCCGACGCCCGGCATGGCGCAGGCCGCGCAGGCCTTCCGCTACGCCCGCGAGGCGCACGTCACCATCGGCTGCGGCAGCGATGTCGGCGTGTTCGCCCACGGCACCAACTACCGCGAGCTCGAGTGGATGGTGCGCTTGGGGCTGACGCCGGTCGAGGCGCTCACCGCCGCCACCGCCACCGACGCGCAGATCCTGCGCCACGACGCCGACCTCGGCCGCGTGCGCGCGAATCTGCTGGCGGACCTGGTGGCCGTGCAGGGTGACCCGACGGCGGACATCGCCGCCATCGAGCACGTGGTGCTCGTCATGAAGGACGGAGTGATCTATCGGCGGCCGTGAGGCTGCGGGCGAGACACGGGCCGTCCGCCGTGCTATTATGCGGTCGCATAATAAGCGGAGGCTGCATATGACGCCCACTTTGCGTGAAGTTACGGTCCGGGGTCAGGACATAGAGCTCGCCTGGAGCGATGCGCGTCCGGCGACGACGCTGCCCCTGATGTGGCTGCGGGACAATTCCCCCGAGGGTCTGCACCCCGACACCAAGCAGCGGCTGGTCGATACTTTCGCCATTCCCGCCGAGCTCGCCACGCGTGCCATCACCGTCGAGGATCAGGGTCGGGGTCTGGCGGTCGAGTGGGCCGGGGGCGGCCAGGCGAGCTACTTCAGCGCGGCATTTCTCGCCTCGCTGCGCGCCGATCCGGAGGTGCTGCCGGTGCGAGTGCGCACCTGGGACCGCGATCAGATCGCCGGCCGCGTGCCCTCGGTCCCCTATGCCGCGTACATGAGCAGCGAGGCGACGGTCAAGCAGTTCCTCGAGCAGATCGCCGAGGTCGGCTTCAGCTTCGTCGAAGGGGTACCCGCCACCCCCGAGGCGACGCAGGCGGTCGCCGGCCGGGTTGCCTACACGCGCCAGACGATCTTCGGCGGCTACTGGGATTTCACCGCCAATCTCGAGCACAAGGACACCGCTTACACCAGCATGGCGATCGGGCCGCACACCGACGGCACCTACAGCCTCGATGCCCCCGGCTACCAGATGTTCCATTGCCTGGCCGCCGAGTGCACCGGCGGCGAGAACCTGCTGGTCGACGCCTTCAGGATCGCGGAGATCATGCGGCGCGATGCACCCGAGGATTTTCGCCTCCTCACCGAGGTGGCGATTCCCGGGCAATACATCGACGAGGGGCGGGGCATTCACCTCATGGCGCGCCGGCCGCTGTTCCGGCTCGACGCTGCGGGCCAGCTGGCGCAGGTGAGCTACAACAACCTGGACCGCGCTCCGTTCACTCTGCCGCCGGCGCGGCAGCGGGCGTTTTACCGGGCACTGGCGACCTTCAACGCGCTCTGCAACGACCCCTCGTTGCAGTATCGCCGGCGGCTGCTGCCGGGCGCGGTGCTGTTGTTCGACAACTGGCGGGTCCTGCACGCGCGCGATGCCTACACCGGCTACCGGCGTCTCGCCGGGGTCTACCTCAACAAGGAGGACCTCGAGAGTCGCCTGAGATCGCTGCGAGCACGCGCCGGTGAGGCGATCTGACACGGCGACGCAGCCGAAATTCCGGCGCGAGCCGCCGGATTCCCGCCGCGAGGCACTGATCAGTGCAACCCTCGCGAGCCTGAGCGAGCTCGGGCACGAGGGGCTGTCGGTGCGCCGCATCAGCGCCCATGCCGGCGTGTCGATGGGACTCATCAACCATCACTTCAGCGGCATCGACGCCCTGGTCGCCGCCGCGTACGAATCGCTGGCCGCGCGCCTGCTGGCGCGCAGCCGCGATCCGGCGCTGGCGCTCGTGGGCGAGCCGCTCGCGGCGCTGCACGTCTACTTTTCCGCCTCGTTCGCGCCCCAGGCCCTCGATCCGGCCATTTTCCGCACCTGGCTGGTCTTCTGGAGCCTGGTGCCGCACTCGCCGGAGCTGCGTGCCGTGCGCGAGCGCGCCGGCCGCGAGACCCGCGTGACCCTCGAGACTCTGCTGTCGCGCCTCAGGCGGCAGCCCGGGGTATGCCCGTTCAAGCTCGGTCCGGCGAGGATCGGCCTCTCGGCGCTGATGGACGGGCTGTGGGTCGAGCTGAGTCTCGACCCGGCGAGCTTCGAGCCGGCGCGCGCCGTCTCCTTGTGCGACGACTGGGTGCGGGCGCTGGCCGCCGGCGCCTTCCCGGCGCTGCGCGCGCGTGCCCCCGGCCTCAGCGGTTCTCGCACCCCTCGGACATCGCCTGCGGCTTCATGAGCACCGTGCGCTGGTAGGCGTAGCTGTCGCCGGTCTCGCGCCGCAACTCTGCAAGACGCGCGGCGAGCGTGTGCAGCAGCCCGGCGTGGGCCGGATCGCCGTAGAGATTGCTGAGCTCGGCGGGATCTGTGGCGAGGTCGTAGAGCTCGAACTCCTCGGGCGCCGTGAAGTAGTGGATGTACTTGTAGCGCTCGGTGCGCACGCCGCGGCACGGCCGCACCTGCTCGTTCCCCGGGTATTCGTAGTACTCGTACAGCCAGTCGCTGCGCCACGGGCCCTGCGGGTGGTCGAGGAGCTGCATGAGGCTGCGCCCCTGGTAGTGCGCCGGCAGCGGCGCCGCCGCGAGCTCGAGCAGCGTCGGGGCGAGGTCGAGATTGAGCGCCATGCGCGCGCAGCTCGTGCCGGCCCTGATGCGGCGCGGATAGCGGATCATGAGCGGGATGCGGATCGAGGGCTCGTACATGAGGCGCTTGTCGTAGAAGCGGTGCTCGCCGAGGAAGAAGCCGTGATCGGAGCTCCACATGATCACCGTGTCATCGAGCACGCCGGCGCTCTCGAGCACGGCGAGCACCTGGCCGATGTCCTCGTCGTTGGACTCGATGCCGCAGTAATGGTCCTTGACCAGCTCCTCGAGCGAGCGCGGTGCGTCGCGCTCGAGGAACTGCGCGCCGATCTTGTTGCGCGCCTCGATCACGCCGCGCGGCTTGCCGGCGTAGCCCGTCAGGTATTCATCGAAGCTCGCCGGCTTCGGAATCGCGACGCCGTTGAAGTCGTTCACCATGCGCAGCGGACGATCGAAGGGCGCGTGCGGCGCGTAGAACCACAGGAACAGGCACAGCGGGGCCTGGTGCGGCCCCCTGAGCCACTCGACCGCCTTGCGGGTGAGGAGGTCGTCGACGTATTCGTGGTACTGGCGCGGCGCAGCGAAGCTGCCCTTCACGCCCTCGACCACCACCGGGCACTGGTAGTCCGCCTGACCGGCGAAGCCGAAGTAGTAATCCCAGTAGTGGTCCATCAGCGAGCCTGCGACGTGCGACTTGCCGATGAAGGCGATCTGGTAGCCGCGCGCGCGCAGCAGATCGCTCAGGATTGGGAAGCGGCCCGGCACGCGGCTGTGCTGGTTGTCGACCGCGCCGGTGGTGTGCGAATAGAGGCCGCTCAGGATGGTGGCACGCGCCGGCAGGCACAGTGAGTTGATGCAGAAGGCGTTGGGGAACACCGCGCCCTCGCGCCCGATGCGGTCGATGTTGGGCGTGCGCAGCAGGCTGTTGCCGGCGAGCGAGCATTCGTCGGGGCGCGCCCCCTCGCCGAGAAAGAACACGATGTTGGGCGGGCGTGCCGCCGCGGGGTCGGCGCGCGCGCGCTCGAGCAGGCGCGGCGCGAGCGCCGCGGCAC
>JASHVF010000154.1 GCA_030039615.1 Gammaproteobacteria bacterium
CCGCTCGGCGAGCCACACGGGAGTCGCGGCACGGTTGTCGATACCGCGCACGATGCAGCCTGCAAAACGCGGGCAGCCGGCCGGTGCATCGAGCCTGACCGGAAAGCGTTCGCGCCTCACAACCTTCGGATTCTCTATCCCAGGTCCCCCGACCTTGCCGCCGGTGATCGCCGCCACTTCGCGCGCGATGCCGAGGATCGACATGGCATCGCCGCGGTTCGGCGAGACGTTGAGGTCGAGGACCGCTTCCTCGAGGGAGAGGTACTCGCGCAGCGGCTTGCCGAGCGGCGCATCCCGCGGCAGCTCGATGATGCCGCTCGAGGCATCGGAGAGGCCGAGCTCCCTGGCGGATGCCAGCATCCCCTGCGATTCGACGCCGCGCAGCTTCGCCGCGCCGATCCTCACCTCGCCCGGCAGCGCCGCGCCGACCAGCGCGAGCGCGCTCTTGAGTCCCGCGCGCGCGTTCGGCGCACCGCACACGATCGTTAGCGCAGGACCCGTGCCGGTCGTCACCTTGCAGACCTGGAGCTTGTCCGCCTGCGGGTGGCGCGCGGCTTCCAGGATCTCGGCGACCACGACGCCCGAGAACGGCGGGGCTGCCTGCTCGAGCGCGTCGAGCTCGAACCCCACCATGGTGAGCCGCGCTCCGAGCTCCTTCGGCGACCACGGCACCTTCACCCATTCGGTGAGCCAGGTGTAGGGGATCTTCATGAGCTGAAAGCCCGGAACTGCCTGAGGAATCTCAGGTCGTTCTCGAAGAAGAGCCTCAAGTCATTGACCCCGTAGCGCAGCATCGCGAGCCGGTCGATCCCTGCGCCGAAGGCGTAGCCGGTGAAGCGCTCCGGATCCACGCCGCTCGCTTTCAGCACGTTCGGATGCACCATCCCGCAGCCGGAGATCTCGAGCCAGCCCGTCTGCTTGCAGGTGCGGCAGCCCGCGCCGCCGCAGAACACGCAGCTCATGTCGACTTCCGCCGAAGGCTCGGTGAAGGGGAAGTACGAGGGCCGCAGCCGCATCGCCAGATCGCGCTCGAAGAACGCCTGCAGGAAGCCGTGCAGCGCCGCCTTCATGTTGGCGAAGCTCACGTGCTCCCCGACCACCAGCCCCTCGAGCTGGTGGAACATGGGCGAGTGCGTCATGTCCGAGTCGCAACGGTACACCCGGCCCGGCGCGATGATGGCGAGCGGCGCGCCGCGCTCGAGCAGTGAGCGGATCTGCACCGGCGAGGTGTGGGTGCGCAGGAGACGCCCGTCCGGGAAATAGAACGTGTCGTGCAGCGCCCGCGCCGGATGGTTCTTCGGGATGTTGAGCGCTTCGAAGTTGTGGAAGTCGTCCTCGATCTCCGGTCCCGAGGCGACGTCGAACCCGGCCCGGCGGAACAGCGTCTCGATGCGCAGCCGCGCGCGCGTCACCGGGTGCAGACCCCCCGGCTCTGCGCCTCTTCCCGGGAGCGTGACGTCGATGCGGCCCGCGGTGAGCTTGGCCTCGATGTCGGCGCGCTCGAGCAGTGCCCGCCGCGCCTCGATCGCCTCACTGAGCTCCGCCTTCGCCTCGTTGATGCGCGCACCGGCCGCGGGCCGCTCGGTCGCGGGCAGGCGCCCGAGCTCCTTCAGCTGCTCGGTGAGGATGCCCTTCTTGCCGAGCCAGCGCACGCGCGCGCTCTCGAGCGCGGCGCCATCCGTCGCAGCCGCGACCTCGGCGCGCGCCTCCTGAGTGAGGGCCGTCAGGTCAGCCAAGCGCCCCCCGGATCGTCAGGTAATTCCGAGGGCGGTCTTGGCCTGCTGTGCGATGGCGCCAAACGCCGCGGTGTCGTGCACCGCGATGTCCGCCAGCACCTTGCGGTCGATCTGCACGCCGGCCTTGCTCAAGCCGTTGATGATGCGGCTGTAGGTGAGGCCGTAGAGCCGCGCCGCGGCGTTGATGCGCGTGATCCACAGTGCCCGGAACTCGCGCTTGTTCTGCCGCCGGTCGCGGTAGGCGTACTGGCCTGCCTTGATGACGGCTTGCTTGGCGGCGCGATACACCTTGCGGCGCGCGTTGTAGTAGCCCTTTGCCTTGCCTAAGACCTTCTTGTGACGGCGCCCGGCCGTCACGC
This sequence comes from Gammaproteobacteria bacterium, assembly GCA_030039615.1. Classification (GTDB taxonomy): domain Bacteria; phylum Pseudomonadota; class Gammaproteobacteria; order Steroidobacterales; family Steroidobacteraceae; genus 13-2-20CM-66-19. Next base: position 2,096 of record JASHVF010000154.1, read on the forward strand.
CACGCTTCACTCGTGCCATGACTTACTCTCCGTGAAATCGGATGGATACGCTTGAGGGACGCCTGCGCTTACTTGGCGTAAGGCAGCAGCTGCTCGACCCGGCCGACGTCGGTCTTGTCGACGAGGCTCGAGCCGCCGGAGCGCGCGTGGCGTTTGACCTTGCGGTCCTTGTGGCCGAGATTGTGGCGGCGGTTGGCCGCATACCGCTTGAAGCCCTTTGCCGTCTTGCGAAAGCGCTTGGCCGCGGCCCGGTTGGTTTTCAACTTGGGCATCGACAGTACTCCTTATGTTGTATAGCCACCGATCGCAGGGTGCGCTTCGGCACCCGCTACGGGCGAACGCCCCGCGGGACAAAAAGTCCTTGTGGGGAGTTACTTCTTCTTCGGTGCAAAGACCATGATCATCTGCTTGCCCTCCATGAGCGGGTTCTGCTCGACCACCGCGTGCGGCGCGAGGTCGCCAGACACCCGGTCAAGGAGCTTGCGCCCGATGTCCTGGTGCACCATCTCACGGCCACGGAACCTCAGGGTCACCTTGGCCTTGTCGCCCTCGGCAAGGAAGCGGGTGAGATTACGCAGCTTGATCTGGTAATCCGACTCGCCCGTGCCGGGCCGAAACTTCACTTCCTTGACCTGAATCTGCTTCTGCTTGCGCTTGGCGGAGTGGGCTTTCTTGTTCTGCTCGAACAGGAACTTCCCGTAATCCATGATGCGCACCACCGGCGGCTCTGCGGTCGGCGATACCTCGACCAGATCGAGCTCAGCGGCTGACGCCATCTGCAGGGCGTCGTAGCGGGACATCACCCCGGCCTGCGACCCATCGGCCGCGATCACGCGCAGTTGCGGCGAGTTGATCTCCTCATTTCGCCGGACCCGCTTTGTTGCACTAGCGATTCGTCAACCCTCCAGACTCCTGCGCCCGCGGCTGTCGAGCTCGATGCGAAGCCGTTCGGCGAACGTCTCCGGGGCCATCGTGCCCAGATCCTTGCCGCTTCGAGTGCGCACCGCAAGTAAATTCGCGGCCACTTCCTTGTCGCCCGCGACCAATAGATACGGAACACGCCTCAGCGTGTGCTCGCGAATCTTAAAGCCGACCTTCTCGTTGCGCAAGTCGGATTCGACTCGAAAGCCCTGATTTTTCAGGGTTTCCGTCACCTTTCCGACATACGTGTCCTGCCGGTCCGTGATGCTCAAGACCACCGCCTGCACCGGGGACAGCCAGGCGGGGAGCTTCCCGGCATGGTGCTCGAGCAGGATCGCGAAAAAGCGCTCCAGCGAGCCGAACATCGCGCGATGCAGCATGACTGGGGTGCGCTTGGCCGAGTGCTCGTCGATGTAATAAGCCCCGAGGCGCTCGGGCATATTGAGATCGACCTGCAGCGTCCCGCACTGCCAGTCGCGCCCGATGGCATCGCGCAGCACGAACTCGAGCTTCGGGCCGTAGAAGGCCCCCTCCCCCTTGTTGAGGGTGTATTCGATGCCGGCGGCCTGCGAAGCCGCCCGCAGCGCCGCCTCGGCCCGGTCCCAGATGGCATCGTCACCGACCCGCTTCTGCGGCCGGTCGGCGTACTTGATCGTGACCTCCTCGAAGCCGAAGTCCCGATAGATGTCGAGGATCAGCTTCGTGATGGCGACGCATTCCTCGGTGATCTGGTGCTCCGTCACAAAGACGTGCCCGTCGTCCTGGGTGAAGGCCCGCACCCGCATCAAGCCATGGAGCGCGCCGGAAGGCTCGTAGCGGTGCACCTTGCCGAACTCGGCGAAGCGCACCGGCAGCTCGCGATAGCTGCGCAGGCCATGCTTGAAGATCTGCACGTGCCCGGGGCAGTTCATCGGCTTGATGGCGTAGACGCGCTCATCCGGGGTCCTGGTGAGATACATGTTCTCACCGAACTTCTCCAGGTGCCCCGACTGCTGCCAGAGCGAGGCGTCCATGAGCTCGGGTGCGTTCACCTCTTCGTAGCCCGCCGCCC
>JASHVF010000014.1 GCA_030039615.1 Gammaproteobacteria bacterium
GGCCGCGTTCGCCGCCGGCGCCGCGGTCCCGGCGGAGGCCGCCGCCGGCGCCGGGGCCCGCAGCACATAGGTCTGCTCGGGGCGGGCATTGCTGTGGAACAGGTTGGTGCAGCCCGCGGGCACGACGGCGAGCACGACGATCGCCCCCAGGGCACGGTGCGCGGATTGCTGCGGCCGGACTCTCACTTGGGAATCTCCACGCCGCGCTCGGGCGGCTGGTAAAGGAGCTGCGCCGGGTTCTCGCGCAGGCTGTTGGAGAGCTCGCGGATCTCGCGCGCGGCGGCGCGGCCCTCGCGCACGAAGCGCTCGATCTCGGGCAGCCCGTCGCGCGTGAAGGCGCGCACGTCCTGGCGGTTCTCGGCGATCGCCTTGTCGAGCTGACCCGAGGCGTCGACCAGGTTGTCGGCGATCGAGTGCAGGCGCTGCGCCGCGACGCGCACGTCCGGGCCGACGCTGCTGAGGATGCCGTGGGCCGCGCTGGCGGTCGCGCTGAGCTCGGCGCTCGCGCCGCGCAGCTCCGCGATCAGCGCGTTGAGGTCGTGCACCGTCTTCGGCAGGTTGCTCGCCGCCTTGTCGAGGTTACCGATCGCGGCGGTCAGCGCCGCGATGTTGTCGTCGCTCAGCAGGCGGGCCGCGCGGTCGACGAGATTGCCGACCGCGGCCAGCACCTCGGGGAGCCCCGCGAGGAACACGTCGAAGCGCGAGGGCGCCGAGCGGATTACCGGATAGCGCAGGCTCGCAACCGGCGGCGCGGCGCGCGTGCCGGCACGGTCCTCGCTCAGGTCGATGTAGAGCAGTCCCGTCACGCCCTGCAGCTGCAGCTCCGCGACCGTGTGCTCGGAAATGGGCGTGGTCGCATCGATGTCGACCACCACCTCGGCGCGGCTCGAGTCGCGCGGATCGATGCGCAGATCGTTGACGCGCCCGACCGGCACGCCGAGATAGCGCACCGCGGCGCCCTTCTCGAGTCCACTGACGCTGCCGGTGAAGTAGATCTCGTAGCGGTGGTAATCGCGGTGCTCGCGGGTGTCGGAGTACCAGTAGACGAACAGCGTGCCGGCGAGCGCCACCAGCAGCACGAAGGCGCCGACGGCGGCGTAGTTGGCCTCACGCTCCATGCGCAGCTCCGATCCGGGCGCGGGCGCGCTCGCCGTGAAAGTAGGCCTGGATCCACGGGTTCGGGTCGTCGACGATGCGCTCGAGGGTGCCCGATATCATGCGCCTGTCCACGATCACCCCGACACGATTGCAGGTACGGAAGATGCTGTCCAGATCGTGCGTGATCATGACGATGGTGAGCTTCAGGTGCTGCTGCAGGTAGAGCACCAGGTCGTCGAAGGCCGCGGCGCTCACCGGATCGAGTCCGGAGGTGGGCTCATCGAGAAACAGCAGCTCCGGGTCGAGCGCCAGGGCGCGCGCCACCGCCGCGCGCTTTACCATGCCGCCGGAGAGCTGCGCGGGGTACTTGAGCGCCGCATCCTCCGGCAGTCCCACCAGGCGGATCTTGAGCAGCGCCAGCCCCTCGAGCGCATCGGCCGGCAGCGAGAGGTGCTCGATCATCGGCAGCTGCACGTTCTGCAGCACCGTGAGCCCCGTGTACAGCGCCCCCGACTGAAAGGCGACGCCGTAGCGCGCCTTGATGGGCCGCAGCTGCGCCTCGGTGAGTCGCGTGATGTCGCTGCCGTGGATGCGCACCGTGCCGGCAACCGGGCGCTGCAGGCCGAGGATGGTCCGCAGCAGCACCGATTTGCCCGAGCCCGAGCCGCCGACGATGCCGAAGACCTCGTCCGCCTCGATCTGCATGTCGAGCCCGTCGTGCACCACCTGCGCACCAAAGCGGTTCACCAGGCCGCGCACCTCCACCACCGGCTCCATCAGATATTCATCCGCATGAAGAGCACGGCGAACAGCGCGTCCGCGAGGATCACCAGGAAGATCGCCTGCACCACCGCCACCGTCACCAGGTGGCCGAGCTCACGCGCCGAGCCGCGTACCTGCATGCCGCGGTAGCAGCCGGCGAAGGCGATCAGCAGCGCAAACACCGGCGCCTTGATGATCCCCACCCAGAAGGTCGTGGGCGCGATCGAGTAGTTGACCCGGTTCACGTACTGAGTGAGCGGCATGTCGAGCAGGTAGCGGCACAGCAGGCCGCCGCCCGCGATGCCGATGAGATCGGCGATGACGGTGAGCAGCGGCAGTGCGATCGCCAGTCCCAGCAGGCGCGGCACGATGAGCAGCTCGATGGGATCGGCACCGGTGGCGGTGAGCGCGTCGACCTCTTCGTTGAGCTTCATCGAGCCGATCTCGGCGGCAAAGGCGCTGCCCGAGCGCCCTGCGACGATGACCGAGGTGAGCAGCACGCCGAGCTCGCGCAGCACGCCGATCGTCACCAGGTCGACCACGTAGATGTCGGCGCCGAGCCCGCGCAACTGCTGCGCGCTCAGGTAAGCGAGGATCACGCTGATCAAGAACGCGATGAGCGCCACGATCGGCATCGCGGTGATGCCGGTGTCGTAGACGTGGCGGACGATCGAGATCGGCCGCAGGCGATACGGGTGCGCCAGGCTCGCGATGAAGGTGGTGCAGACGCGCCCGAAGAAGGCGAGGCCCGCCACGACGTCGCGCCAGGTGCCGACCGCGTAGCGGCCGATGGCGACCAGCGCGCGATCGCCCACCTCACCCCGGGGCTGCGCGCCGGCCGGCGCGAGCGTCTGATCGGGCTCATGCGCGAGCGTCTCATCGACGAGCCGCAGCTGGTCGGGCGGGGCGGTCGCGAAGCTGACGTCGGCGCCGGCGCGGCGCGCGCGCCGTACGAAGGCGCGCAGCATCCAGGCGCCAGAGAGATCGAGCTCGGTGATGCCCGCGGTGGCGATGCGGAG
>JASHVF010000155.1 GCA_030039615.1 Gammaproteobacteria bacterium
GCGCAACCCTACGCCGCCGACTATCTCACCAACTACGAGGTCGGCTGGAAGACGCAGTGGCTGGATCACCGGGTGCGCTGGAACGGCTCGCTCTTCTGGGAAGACTGGAAGAACTTCCAGTTCTCCTTCCTGGTGCCGCCGAGCATCACGGCGATCGCCAACGGGGGCAACGCCCGGATCAAGGGTCTCGAGAACGAGCTCGACTGGGTGCCGACCGATCACCTGTTCCTGAGCAGCAACTTCACGCTGCTCGATCCGGTGCTGACCCAGAACTACTGCGGTACCTCCGGCATCACCAGCTGCGCCGGCCAGGTGACCGCGACCTCGCCCTTCCTGCCGGGCGGGGAATGGATCGGGCCGCTCGCGCCCACCGGCACCAACCTGCCGGTGGTGCCGAAGTTCAAGGCCAACATCGTGGCGCGCTATACCTGGGGGGCGATCAGCAACGTGTCGCCGTACGCGCAGGCGGCCTACGTCTATCAGTCGCAGACCGCACCGCAGCTGCAGGCGGACATCGACGAGATCCTCGGCATGATGCCGGCGTACGGCATCCTCGATCTTTCCGCCGGCGCCAACGTCAACAACTTCAACGTCGAGTTGTACTGCGCCAACGCGGGCGACAAGCGCGCGCAGCTGTCGCGTTTCGCCAATACCAACCCGCTGGCCGACAACCAGGTGTACATCCTGCCGGCGACGCCGCGGACCATCGGCATCAAGTTCTCGCAGCGCTTCTAGTTGACTGGCCGGCAGGGCGTTCCGCCCTGCCGGCAGGCCAACCCGGCGGCGTGTCCCGGCCCGCGGGCAAGAGGCGCGACTCTTGCCCGCTACTCCGCGTGCGGGTTTTGGCAGGCGCGCCCGCGCTTCAGCCGGCGATCGGCTCGATCAGGCTGGCATCGTTCGGCAGACGCGGATTGTTGACCCGCCGGCTCACTTTCCAGCCGACCATGAGCTCGTCCGCGTAGGGCGCGAGCGCCGCGCGTGCCGCGCTCTTGTCTCCCGCCAGCCAGGCCGCCTGCGCGTCCTCCGTGAGGATCGCCGGCATGCGCTGTTTCTCGTTGTGGATCGTGGCGAGCAGCCGGTTGGCCGGCACCGTGATCAGCACGCAGGAGTGTACCCAGCTGCCGTCGCTGCGGCGCGAGCGATCCCAGAGTCCGGCGACGCCGAACACTTCGCGATCGGCGAGCTGGATGAAGAACTGGTCGCGCGAGCCGTCCTGGTTGACGTGCGGCTCGTAGAAGCCGCCCATGACGAAGATGCAGCGCTGCTCGCGCTGCCAGGCGTCGCGCCAGCTCGGTGCGCTCTCGAGGCGCTCCACCGTCGCATTGATGGTGGAGGCCTTGAGCGGCACGCCGCGGGCCCAGAACGGAATGAGCCCCCAGCGCATCATGGCCGCGGCGCGCTCGCCGTGCTCGGACACCGCCACCGGAACCTGCTCGGCGGGCAGCACCCGGTAGCTCGGCGGGTAGTCCCAGCGCCCGCGGCGGATGCCGAGGGCGCGCTCCGCCTTGGCGGCCTGAGCCAGGATGTACTTGCCACACATGGATTTTCGTACATCGCAACGTCGTAGACAGTAGTGCGCTCACTGTAGCACTGGTTGGACGCAGCGCCGGCGCGCTGCGCACACTGCGCCATGCTGCCGTGGAACTCGGTCGAGCGACTGCGCGATCACTTCGGCGATTACGTGATCGTCGTGACCTGCCGCCACTGCCGGCACTCGCGCGAGCTGACGCCGGCGTTTCTGGCGCGCCATTGCCGCGCCGGCTGGGACGAGCCGCTCGCGAAGATCATCGCGCGATTCCGCTGCCGCTGCGGCAAGAAGCTGGTCGACGTGCACGTCGGCTTCAATAAAAAGCCGCGCGGCTGGGTCAAGAATCCCTCGTGAGCCTGCGGTAGCGCGCCCTGTAGATGAGCACCAGGCAGCCGAGAAATGGAATTCCGCAGAGCAGCGTCAGGCGAAACGCCGGCGTGAGGAGCGTCGTCAGCAGCACCGCCGCCATGAGCCCCGCCCCGAGGAGCGTCGTGTAGGGAAAGCCCATCATGCGGAAGCGCGGCGGCGCTGCGCCGCCGCGCTGGCGCGCGCGGCGGAAGCGGTAATGCGTCACGAAGATCATCATCCAGGTAAACAGCGCCCCGAACGATGAGATCGCCACCATGAGGATAAAGGAGCGCTGCGGCGCGAGCACGCTCAACGCGGCCGCCAGCGCGATGCCGAGAGTCGAGAGCAGCAGCGAGTTGAGCGGCACGCCGCGTCCGCTCAACGCGCCGAAGCGCCGCGGCGCATAGCCGCCGCGCGCCAGGCTGAACATCATGCGCGTCGTGATGTAGAGCTGACTGTTCATGGCCGAGAGTGCCGCGATCAGGATCACGAAGTTGAGAATGCCGGCGGCGGCGGGCACGCGCAGCGCGCGCATCACCTTGACGAACGGACTTTCGTCGACGCCGGCGGCCGTCCACGGCACGATCGCCAGCACCAGGGCGATCGTCAGCAGGTAGAACAGCACCAGCCGTACGACCGTCGAGCGGAAAGCACGCACCACCGCCACCTCCGGCTGCGCGGCTTCGCCCGCCGCCACCGCGATCATCTCGATGCTGAGGTAGCTGAAGATCGCCATGATCACCGCGACCCACGCTCCCCAGAGCCCGTGGGGAAGAAGTCCGCCGTGGTCGCGGTAGTTGTGGAAACCGATCGCGGCTCCGGGCGGCGCGCGCAGCAGCATCCAGCCGGCGAGCGCGATGAACAGCACGATGGCCGCCACCTTTATGGCCGAGAACCAGTACTCGACGGCGCCGAAGACGTTGACGCTGAGCGCGTTGATGGTGAGCAACAGCGCCGCGAACCCCAGGATCCACAGCCAGCCCGGCGGCGCAGGAAACCAGAAGCGCATATAGAGCGCGACCGCCGTGACCTCGGTGCCGACCGCCAGCACGAGGCAGGCCCAGTAGGCGTAGCGCACCAGGAAGCCGGCGAGCGGACCGAGGTAGTACTCGGCGTACGCGCCGAAGGAGCCCGTGGTGGGGTGCGCGACCGTCATCTCCGCGAGACAGCCCATGAGCAGCAGTGCGATCAGCGCGCCCACCGCGTAGCTCGCCAGCACCGCGGGACCCGCGAGACTGATGGCGAAACCGCTGC